>NZ_ASZT02000062.1:0-29567 GCF_001006065.1 Sphingobacterium sp. IITKGP-BTPF85 | reverse complement strand
ACTATGTCTCGTCCTGAAAAGTCTTTACAATTTGGAGCTGTTAATACTATATGTTCTTTACAATTGGTATTTCATCCGTTTAAGGGTTTACATTACCATTTTATGTAATCCTTATTCGGTTTTACACCATTGTAACAGTAATCCTTGTCAGGGTTTACTGAATTGACCTTCAATGTCCAAAGTAGGCATTTTAATTTTCTTTTCATACATAATTTTATTCTGGTTTTCTTTCCAATAATTTTTCCATTTTCTAGGTAAGTTTCCTTCAGAATCATGTGCTACTGCAGGTGTCATCATATTTATGCTCAAATGAGGTCTTTTAATATTGTATGCCTCAATGATCTCTGATATTTTTAAAGCTGTCTCATATTTGGTCGTTATCACAGATCTGTTCAGCCATTCTGTTTTTAATATGCCATTCACCCGCTCAGCTATAGCATTTTCTAAAGGATCACTATTCTCAGTCATACTTATGCTGATATTAAAAGATCTTAGTTTTGAAATGTATTTATCACAGCAATATTGAATACCTCGATCTGAATGATGGATAACACTATCCCTTTTGTCAGCAGGTAACTGAGAAAGAGCCATTTCCAAAGCCGACACAGCACCATCAGCTTCGAGCTTATTGGATATGTTCCAGCCAATTATCTTTCTGGAATACGCATCTGTTATCAGGGAAAGGTATAAATATCCTTCACCGGTCGTAACGTAAGTGATATCACTCACCCATACCTGATGTGCGCATAATAACGGCAGATCTTTGATCAGGTTAGGATATTTACGGTACCGATGCCTTGAATTAGTGGTTATGATTCTGGTTTTATGGTGTCGAACCAACAGATCGTTCTCTCTCAATAAATCAAAAAAGGAATCCCTGCCCATATGTATACTTTGTCTTTTCATTTCATCTCCAATTAAACTAAGAAGCTTGCGACCACCAATACCAGGTAAACTACTGCGCTCATTTTTAATCATTTCAAGGACAATCTGAGATTGCGCCTTAAATTTATATTCGTACCTCTGTAACTGATAATAAGCCTGTCTGGTAAAGCCAAACAATCCGCAGAGCTTATCAACGCTTAACTCCGGACATTCTTCTTTTATTTCTTTGACTGCCTGGCTCCAGACTTTTTTCTGATCGATACATTTAAATCACGTTCTGCAATATCTATCATCTTGTTTGTTGCCAGGTTAATCAGACGTTCTCGTTCCAGAGCTTCTTCCAGTTCTTTAATACGTTTAACCATACTTCCCTGAGTATCAGGTAGCACAATTTTGGGCTTCTCTGTAGATTTGTTCATAACTGAAGTTCTAAATTCTCCACCAAATTTACGAACCCAGTCTATAACAGAAGCATGAGAAGCTACTTTAAATTTAGCAGCTGTTGTTTTCATGCTGTCATCTGAATCTAGGTAATGTTGGACAACATCGCGTTTGAAATCGTCCGAATAATGCTTTACAATTTTCATCTTTTTTTAGCTTTTATGTGCTCAAAAATGTAAAGCTATATCAGGACAAGACAAACGAAGTGACTAGTGACATAGTAACGAAAGTTCTAACTAACTAACTAACTAACTAACTAACTAACTAACTAACTAACTAACTTTATTTCACCATCAAATCAACTAACTGATTAACATCCATATCGATAAAAGTATCGTAATCCAATGTTGCATTTAAGATTTGTTTCTGTTGTTTATCTGCAAATATGCGGGCCAAATTAATCCTGTATTTTTCAATCAGTTTAGGAATACCTTCATCGCGGCGGCGTGGATGCCCTATTGGATATTCAACCAAAATTTCAGAGAGCTTTGTTCCATCATTTAATGTAATCGTCAATCCATTTGCAATTGCCCTTTTTTCAGGATCATGATAATCTTCTGTTAATTTAGAATCTTCGATACAATTCATTTTATCACGCAAAACATCAATTCGAGGATCCATAGCTATCCGATCTTCATAATCTTCTGCTGTCAATCGGCCATAGATCAAAGGTACCGCAATCATATATTGTATACAATGATCTCTATCAGCAGGATTATGAAGTGGCCCCTTTTTATCAATAATGCGAATAGCAGCTTCATGGGTCCTAATTTCTATATGCTTAATAGACTCAACAGTTTTCCCTATTGCTTTAAGTTGATCATGCAGCAACATGGCGGCCTCAACGGCTGTCTGAGAATGGAATTCAGCAGGAAAAGAAATCTTAAATAAAACATTTTCCATCACATAAGAACCATAAGCTCGCTGAAATTGGAATTCCTTTCCTTTGAACGAAACATCATAAAATCCCCACACTGGAGCCGTTAATACGGAAGGATATCCCATTTCCCCTGTCTTGGCTATCAATGCTAACTTTACAGCACGTGATGTTGCATCGCCTGCTGCCCAAGATTTACGGCTACCTGTATTGGGTGCATGACGATATGTTCGCAGTGCCTGCCCATCAACAAATGCCAGTGAAACAGCATTGATCAATTCATCACGACTTAATCCCAACAATTTACCAACCACAGCTGTGGAAGCTACTTTAACAAGAATGACGTGATCTAAGCCCACTTTATTAAAAGAATTTTCCAAAGCAAGAACACCCTGAATCTCATGTGCCATGATCATTGCTTCTAAGACTTCCCTTGCTTTTAAAGGTTTTTCACCCATAGCAATACGGGTTCTACTTAACCAATCAGCCGTTGCTAAAATACCTCCTAAGTTATCCGAAGGATGTCCCCATTCTGCCGCAAGCCAAGTATCATTAAAATCCAACCAGCGCACAATTGTACCGATATTAAAAGCAGCCTGTATCGGATCTAATTGGTAGTTTGTTCCAGGAACTTTCGCACCGTTTGGCACAATGGTACCAGATACCACCGGACCTAACAATTTTGTACAGGCAGGGTAAGTGAGCGCTTCAAAACCGCATCCTAATGTATCCAAAAAACAGTAAAATGCAGTTCTCCATGCAACTTTGCTTTCAATCTTATATTGAAGTACATAATCTGCAATATCAGCCAAGACCTGATCAGCCGGTGGTCGTTCATTCGAAATTTGTGATGCCATTTTTTCTAAAAAACTATTCGTAAATATTAAATTTCAATTGTTGCGTTCATTTGTATACTTTCTCACATTACCTTTCAGAAATAGGAATATAAGGTCTATTTTCTGGTCCGATATAGTGAGCACTAGGTCGAATAATCTTTCCGTCCTGACGCTGTTCAAATACATGTGCCGACCATCCTGTTATCCGTGACAGCACAAATAAAGGGGTAAACATTTCTGTCGGGATACCCATTATATGATATGAAACGGCCGAATACCAGTCTAAATTGGGAAACATTTTCTTTTCTTCCCACATCACAGATTCCAAACGCTCGGCAATGGAATATAGTGTCATATCGCCCGCTTCCTCCGATAGCTCCCTAGCAATACGCTTAATAACCTGGTTACGCGGATCTGAAATGGTATAAACAGGATGACCAAATCCAATAATAACCTCTTTATTCGCTAACCGCTTACGAATATCAGCCTCCGCTTCATCAGCATTGGCATAACGACTCTGTATTTCAAAGGCTACTTCATTAGCACCACCATGTTTTGGTCCCCGCAGGGCACCAATAGCTCCTGCAATACAAGAATAAAGATCCGATCCAGTACCTGCAATAACACGGGCGGCAAAAGTAGATGCGTTAAACTCATGTTCAGCATACAGATTAAGAGACACCTGCATGGCTCTTATCCAAGATGCAGATGGCGGCGTGCCATGCAACAAGTGTAAAAAATGCGCACCCAAAGTTCCATCGGTAGTTTCGACATCAATTTCTCGGCCATGTTGGCTAAAATGATACCAATACAACAAAGCAGAAGCCATAGAGGCCATTAAACGGTTGGCAATATCGCGCGCACCAGCACTTGGATGACTTTCCTTTTCAGGTTGAATACTCCCAAATACTGAAACATAAGTTCGAAGAACATCCATTGCATGAGCAGTTGTCGGCAATTGTTTTAAAACTTTCTGTATCGCGATCGGTAATCCACGTTGACTTATTAATTGTGCCTGATAAGTGGTCAATTGCGATTTAGTCGGTAAATTTCCATAGATCAATAAATAGGCTACTTCTTCAAAACTAGCCTGATCTGCAAGTTCCAAAATATCATAACCTCGATAATGTAAGTCATTACCACTTTTTCCGACGGTGCTTAATGCTGTATTGCCTGCGGCAACACCAGATAATGCGACGCTTTTCTTGGGTTTAAAACCCATTTCATTTGTTTCTGTCATCATGCTTAGTATTGAACAATTGATCTAGTTTATTTTCATATGCATAATAATTAATGCTACGATAAAGTTCTTCACGGGTTTGCATACCTACCAGAACGCCAGCTTGCGTACCATCTTTTCGAATATGCTGATATACATTTTCAGCCGCTTTATTAGCTGCTCGAAAAGCAGAGAGCGGATATAAAATTATTGAAACTCCTACTTGATGTAATTCATCTCGAGTAAACATTGGCGTTTGACCAAACTCTGTAATATTTGCTAAAACAGGCAATTGGGTTGCTTCATGAAATCGTCTGTATTGATCCAGTTCATGAACAGCCTCTGCAAAAATAAAATCAGCTCCAGCCTCTTTATATGCGATAGCTCTATCTAAAGCCGCCTCTAAACCCTCGGATGCTAAAGCATCTGTACGGGCGCCGATTACAAATGTATTATCCGTACGTGCATCCACAGCAGCTTTAATACGGTCCACCATCTCTGTCTTCGATACCAATTCTTTTCCAGGTCGATGTCCACAACGTTTTGCTCCCACCTGGTCCTCCATGTGAACAGCTGCGGCACCAGCCTTGATCAAAGACTGAATCGTACGTGCTATATTAAATGCCGAGGGTCCGAATCCGGTATCGATATCGACCAATAAAGGGACTGGACAAACGTTCGTAATACGCTGCACATCAACCAGTACATCTTCAAGCGTGGTAATACCAAGATCAGGAATTCCCAAAGAACCCGCGGCAACTCCTCCTCCCGATAAATAAATGGCCTGAAAACCTGCTTGCTGAGCTAGCAGAGCATGGTTCGCGTTGATAGTTCCAACCACCTGTAATGGTTTTTCCTGTTGCATCGCTTCTCTGAAAAGAAGCCCTGGAGTTTTTATCATATAATTGGATATTATAAATGAGCCCGATAGCCGAGCAGATGCATTAAACTTTTTATTGTTTAATGTCCAAGAAATTTTCTCCTATATTATCGTACTGAAAAAAGTTCCCTTATTGCTAAAGATAAGAAAATAATGGTCTTGATCACCATCTTTAATGATCATTTTTCATGTAAATGTTCAAAATACACACTCTCAACAACACCCTCCAAAATATTGATTATCAAAAGTTTTATAATAAAAAAAACATCAATAAAATAATTAAAAAGGCTAAATACTGAGACAACCTGCATATCCACTGGGTCAGATGATGAGCAATAGAATTGGCTATAATTATATTGCTTATTACTACAAATTTATTTAAGTTTGCTTGTACGCAGTATGTTAATCATAACCCTTATTTAACCTTTTTCAAACCGTTTCACTACATCAATATGAACCTTAAAACTATCGGTTTATTTTTTCTTTTGCTCGCTTTATGTCAGCATAACTACGCTCAAAAAATAACCTTATCTTTTGGCGAAGAAGTACAACTTGAGGATCTACTTTTATCAAAAAAGCCCACGAAAAATTCAATCAACTGGCTAAATGTAAACACAGCCAAAGATACTTGGCGTTTAAATAGAAAATCACTAATATGTACAGGGCTTCCTATTGGTGTCATGCGGTCTGAAAAACTATATGAAAACTTTATTATCCATGTCGAATGGAAGCATATCTATGCAGGAGGTAACTCGGGTATCTTTGTATGGTCGGATGCAGAGCCCGATTCCATAGGAAGACTTCCACTAGGAGTTGAAGTGCAGATGCTGGAATTGGATTGGGTAAAACAGAATACCAAAGACGGTGTTGTTCCGCCAATCGCTTACGTTCATGGCGAATTATTTGGTGTGGGCGGTGTGGAAACAATACCAGATAATCCACGCGGTACAAGAAGTAAAGCGATAGAGAATCGGGCTAAAGGGAAAGGGGAATGGAATAAATATACGATCATCTGCGTGGACGGTACAATTAAACTAGCTGTGAACGGAAAATTTGTCAATGGTATTCGCAATTCGACTATTAAGAAAGGGTACCTATGTCTTGAATCTGAAGGTTCGGAAATACATTTTAGAAATTTTCAATTAATTGAACTTCCTCCAAGTGTTACCCACATTTCTCAAATCGTAAAAACAATAATACAATAACCACTTAAATTCGTTGCTGCTCTTTTAAGAGCAATTTAAAACAGAAAATTTAACAGCTAAAAATTAAAAATAATTAATTTCTGATCTTAATTGTAAGTTACAAGCAAAAAAAAGAAAACTTTTGATTTCGTTTACTGTTATATAATAAACAACAATCGTTAATTATATAGAAAACTTACGAATCATGAAGAAATTAGCATTACTACTTACAATTATGGGGGGAATAGCTTTCGGCGCAAATGCACAAAAAATCGAAACTGTTCCACAAAGTTCAGCAGATGTTGGAACTGCCCCAATAAAAAAAGGTAACTGGATGGTTGGTGGTTCCTTAGCAAATCTTGGTTATAGTTTTGAAGGAAAAGCATTTAATATCAACGTACAACCTCGAGCTGGTTATTTTGTTTCTGATGGTATCGCGATCGGAGCTCAAGCTAACTTAGGATTTATTGCTGTAAAAGATCATGATAACGAATGGAATTATGGTATTGCACCTTTTGTCAGATATTATTTCCCAGAAGGTTCATCTTCGTCAGGACGTTTCTTCGGACAAGGTGATATTGGTATCGCAGGTAGTTCAGTTGGAAAAGGTGCTTCCTTAGCTTTAGGAGCAAATCTTGGTTATGCACACTTTATTACAAGAACAGTTGCACTTGAGGCTACTGTCGGTTATAACTATACCAAATCGAACGTTAACTTAGGTGAGAAGTCTTCTGGTTTAGGAGTAGGACTTGGATTCCAAATCTATTTACCTGGTCAGAGATAAAAACAGATTTTTACACCGTATAAAAAAAGCACATATTCATCTATGTGCTTTTTTTATTCACGTAATTTTTTCATCATAAAACAGACTTCATTAAAGAATCATGAACATAATACGTTCTTAGGTTTTATTGTCATCACAGTCTGTTCATGCCAGCTTGTTGCTACTGGACAACCCAGTTTTTCATTATAATAAATATCAGATACAACATGCTCTTTTTCGATTTTCACCTCCAGCTGAAACATACTGTCCAAATCATTTAAAATACGCTGCTGATACTCCTCTCTTTCAGTTGCCGCAGGTAAAGTAATTTCATAGCAATACAAATACTTCTCCCTCCATAATGCGGAGTCTCCACAATCCTGAGTATGTAAATACTGACACCGATTATCATCATAGATAAAAATACGTGAGACAGGAAAATTTGCCGATAAACCAAACGCAAACAAGTAAAATTCATAAATCGCCATATTGACTAATGAGATTCGAAGTATATCGGCTTTTTCATCGCGCACAACAGCACTGTAAGAATCAAGTCCTTTTAAAGGAGATGTAAACTGTGCATAGTATTGTTCCGGAGGTTTTACTTTTAAAATGCTTTTTAAAGGTTGTTCCCGATTATGAGTTTGAAACTCCTTCATGACACGAGTTTTAAAACGATCTTGCCTTAATGTTTTCATTCTTATTATATGTTTATAAGTTTTTCGTGTAATTAAAAGCTTTAGCTATACTAAGTATGTTCCCAAATCACTTGACTTCCCTATAAAAAATTGAAAATAAAAAACCGACCTACTACATTCACAAATAAACAAGAACATGCATCTATCATAGAGCAAAAAAACTCACTTAAATTTATTGTATCAAGAATAAATTAGTCATGAAGATTTCTCTATCAGTGCTACTTGCCAGACAAGTAGGTCGGAAAAATCATAAGATACTAGCCGTTCACCATCTTTACATAAGCCGTTACAAATATGAAAAACAGACAACATGAAGTTGACAACATGTTGTGAAGTTGACGACTAGACTTATATTTTTTTTAAAATGTCATTATCTAACAAATTTTAATATAGCATGCATTTTATATAAATAGTGCATGTAAAAAAATGCGATCAAATCAAATGTCTACATGGCTTCAATCCCACTACTATTAAGATTTCTCGATTGCTATAAATTAATAAAAAATAATGCATACAAGAAAAGGCACCCTATTGGGTGCTTCTTGTATTATAGTGCACACGTAGTTCTTACCAATAAATTGAATATAGGGCAACCACAATCATGAGTACTAATAATGATCCAATAACAAAACCATTGTGAGATTTAAACATTTTTGCATCAATTTCTAATCCTTTAGGGACAATACCACGTTTGTTATCAATCAAACTAATGATTACCATGAAGATCACACAGATGATAAATACAAAACTCATCCTGTCTATAAATGGAATTTCATAAATACCTGTTGTTGGATTCAGCACAGAGAATCCGGTGCTTGATAAGAAAGAAAGGTCCATCATATCTGGCAACTTTTTGAATAGTACAGATAAAATAAAGCCTCCAATCGTTGCGAACATCGCTGCATTTGATGTTGTTTTTTTCCAAAAGAACCCGAGAATAAACATCGCAAAAATACCCGGAGAAACGAATCCTGTATACTCTTGAATGTATTGGAATCCCTGTTTTCCTTCTCCCATTAGCGATTCACCTAAAATAAGTGCCAATCCTGTTCCTAAAATCATGGAAACAATAACAGCTATTTTTCCAACATTAACCAAATTCTTTTCAGAAGCAGTTTTATTAATTGCTTTTTGGTAAATATCTAACGTAAAAATGGTCGCAATACTGTTTGCTTTCCCCGCTAAAGAAGCGACGATTGCAGCAGTCAATGCGGCAAATGAAAGACCTTTTAAGCCTGCAGGCAAAAGAGTTAAGAGCGCTGGATATGCTTTATTTGGATCCTGTGCTCCAGTTGAGGTCAATAAGCTTGATGCATCAATAGCACCTAAATTTTTATTTACAATATAGTAAACAGCAATTCCTGGGATCACAACAATCACTGGCATCAAGAGTTTTAAAAATGCAGCAAACAATAGACCATTTCTTGCTGTTGGCAAAGAAGCTCCCAACGCACGCTGTGTAATATACTGATTACATCCCCAGTAGCTTAAATTGGCTATCCACATACCTCCGATCAGAACACTGATACCAGGTAAGTCCATATAATTAGGGTTGTCGGTTTTGAATATCATATGGAAATGTTCAGGAGCATCATTATGCAAAGTGGTAAAACCAGCTAAAACACCATTACCATCTGAAATGATATTAAGTGCTAAGTAGGTAGCTACCAAACCTCCTAATACTAAGAAAAATACCTGAATAACGTCTGTATACCCAATAACTTTCATACCACCTAATGTGATGATGATAGCAAAAACAGCCAATAACATAATACATAAAGTCAAATCTAAACCAGAAATACCACTGATAGCGACAGCTCCAAGATATAAGATCGACATTAAGTTGACCACGATATAAAGCATTAACCAAAATACAGCCATGATCATCGCTACAGTACTATTATAGCGTTGGTTTAAAAACTGAGGCATGGTAAAAATCTTATTCTTAAGATAGACCGGCATAAAGAATATGGCTACAACAATCAGGGTTATGGAGGCCATCCATTCATATGCTGCGATTGCAAGTCCCATTTTAAAGCCCGAACCGCTCATTCCAATGAATTGTTCGGCAGAAATATTTGAAGCGATCAAGGAGCACCAATAGCCCACCATGTCAATGATCCTTCAGCCAAGAAATAGTCCTTTGCTCCTTCTGACGCTGACTTCTTTTTGTAGTAGATCCACAAACCATATGAAGCAACAATTATAAAGTATACAAAAAATACAATATAATCCTTCGTACTTAAAATAGTATTCATTAGTTAAGATTAATTAGATTTTGATATAAAAATGTGAGGCTAAATATAGAAATATTTATTGCAGAATCACATAAAAAAACCGACACAAAACTTATATAATCAATTTCACTCATCTCAAAATAGTTCAATTTTTATGTTTTTTTCCCAATTTTCTTTGTAATTTTGCACAATAATGTCAAAAATCTCATCAAATAGAGTTATTCGTTATACCTCTTTATTATTACTTTTCGTAATACAATTATTATTTTTATTAGCAATCTTTAAGGAAAATAACTCAACTATTGCCCTATCATTCTTCATCATTCTAATTTCATTCTTATTACTTTTCTCCTTTTTTAAGTCGCCAGTTCATCATAATAAATTAGCGTTTGAAAAAGTTTATATTGCCGTATGGGTTCCAATTGGTGCGATAAGTTGTTATTTTTTAAATCACGCATTTGGATTAGGTTCGGTATTTTCAGCAAGTTTAGTAGGGCTCACCGGCGCTTAATTCCGTACCTAAACAAAAAGTCAAGTTATCTGCCCATCTACCTCCTGCTATTTATTGCGGTGCATTCGTAGGTATGTCCAATACCAAAGTAGCTCATGATATTTATTTCATTCTCGCAGCCAGTATCTGTACGGCTATTCTGCTGATCATATCAAAAAGTTTGTTGAACGGAATTGGCGGTAAACTTGGAACATTGGCTTTTGCCGGAGTTACCATTACCTACTTGATTCTATTTTTATTTTCTAGATAATGATATTTACAGCGATTCTCATATTTACAGGAATTTTCGGGAGTTTACTCACTTATTATTTTAACAATAAGCTGAAACTTGGAGGTGTATTATCCTCATCCCTACTAACCAGCATTGTTGCTGGATTTGTCCACTTTTTCCCTTCTCATATTCCAAAAGAATTAGTCAATCATATTCCGCTGATTTTTATTGGGTCTTCTTTTGTTGGTATGGTTTCGAGCAATCAATTGTCTACATTTATCGGAGTTTCACTTTCCGGTCTTGTATACAGCCTGATCTATATCAACACCAGTAAATTTTTTGATGGTTTTGGCGGTGCATTAGGTACTTCAGCGTGCATATCATTACTGGTAATTATGAGCATACCTTATCTTCGGTCAAATCATAAAATGACACTGGGTTTCTTTCAGTTACGCCGTATGATATTTAAGAACACCAGAAGAAAATCGCAAAAAAATACCTAGTCGTGTACCAATACCTTAAAAATCTACTTTTTCAATAAAAGGCAGCAGCTCTCTTCCCTAAAAATCTCAGAACCTTATCGTAAAATAAGAGCACAAAAAAAACGGTTTGAGTACTATTATTCCCACTTTTAAGAGAAATAACAGCCCCAAACCGTAAGATGCAAAGTCTTCTCAGAGATTACAAAACAGTAACATTAAAGTGTTACTCGATTATCATCACTGTTATAATCCATAAATATATCATTATCAAGCACAACTTCTTTCACCTTTGCTTTAGCTTTCAGTTTTAATGTAGTAACAGCCTGATTACTCTCCCAAACTTGTGGTGTAAAATGAATTTTTTCTTTTTCACCGTCCACATAAGTCAATATCACATCAAATGGAATTGCAAATCCACCATTATTTTCAATCTCTAAACTAATGGTTTTATTTTTTTGACTGACCTTTGACAGCTTCAGATCGATATAATGATTACTAAAATACCAGTTGTTCCAGAACCAATTGAGATTTTTTCCAGATCCTGTATTGAAGGAATAAAAATAATCCCAAGGAGTCGGATGCTTCCCGTTCCAATTCTCCATATAATGATGTAAAGCTTTTCTGAATGCTTCGTCCCCTAGATAATCTTTCAGTGCCAAATAAGATAATGCCGATTTGATATAGGCATTATTACCATAACCCTTACCACTCAATTGTGAAGACAAAGAAATCAATGGCTGATCTTGTTCCGTAGCAGGATCCTGAATCCATCCTTTTACCCGAAATTCTTTAAACAATTGCTTAGCAGCTTCCTCTCCATTTTCATCCATTCCAATTAGCAATTCCAAAGCTGTAGCCCAACCTTCATCCATAAAAGCATAACGGGTTTCGTTAGTTCCCATATAAAAAGGAAAATAAGTATGGGCAATTTCATGGTCTACAGTTTGTCTAGCATCCATCAAGTTATCCGGTACACTGCTATCATTGACCATCATCGGGTATTCCATATCCGCAAATCCCTGAATTGCAGTCATCGTTGGAAATGGATATTCTACTCCTGGCCAATTTTTAGAGAACCAGTCAATACAGTAACGCTCCCACCCTACATATTGCTCGAAATCCTTAGTCCCATTCAAATAAGCCGCCTGAACACTTACTCTTTTACTTTTCAATTGAACACTAGAAGCATCCCACACATAATGATCACTCAAAGCAAAACAAAAATCAACAATATGATCTGCTTCAAACTTCCAGATGTTCCAGTCATGCTGTTTTGTCACCTTTTGTGTCTCCATTTCTTTTAAATCTGCAACTGTAATCACTTGATCCGAAATCAAAGATTTTTTAAAACGGTCTAATATTTCAGGTTGCAGTACCTCTTCAGGATTTAGAAAACTTCCTGTAGCCCATACTACATAATTTTTTGGAACGCGGATTTCAACTTTATAATCATTGAAATCATTATAAAATTCCTGACGGCCGTTATGTTCCAAGACATCCCATCCATTATAATCATCATAAACTGCTATACGCGGGTATGCATAAGCACAGAAATAGGTACCAGGATCAATCTGCCCCTCACGGTCACTGGATAATGACAATGGATATTCCCATTCCATTTCGACTGTGACAGAAGACTTAGGATCAACTGGTTTATTCAACTTAATGCGATTGGCGGTAGTCCAGTCCTTACTATCGATAACATACACTTTATTATCTACTTTAAACGACTTCAACTTCAGTCCCGAAGTGAGAAAATCTGTACTGACGTCCGCAGCTCTTGCGGCTGTAGGTTTATGTACATTATTAGCAAAATGAATAACAAGATCTTTTAATGCATTAGGACTATTGTTCTCATATTGAATACGTTCTTTTCCAGAAACAATTTTTGTTTCTGGGTTTACCGTTACCTGTATGTGATATTGCGCTCTGTTTTGCCAATATTTTGCACCTGGTGCACCCGTTAAACTTCGGGTTTCATTTTTATAAGCCTGCTTAATATGACGAGGAGTATATAATTCCTGAGCGTGCAGGAATATGTTACAGACGACAATGTAAACCAGACTGAAGAGAATCTTTATTTTCATGTACTTTTTTTTGCTAAAGATAAGCAGTTCCTAAACGTCGTACAACAAGGAGATGTGTCGTATATTAAAAATTACTGGCTAAAAAATATCGTAAGTCTTACTTTTAACCGTATTTCCTCAATAAAATAATTCTAGATACCAAAGAGATATCGATAATTGTATAAGAATCATGAGTGCCAAATAAAAAAAATACAAACAAATTTATCTAAGTTTGCATACTATCTATATGACTAAAACGTTAAATTTTATACTCATATGTTGCAATATAAACTTGATACATGAAAAGATATTTACCTCATTTTAAATCTATTAACATAACTTTAGTTTCTTTATTACTTTTGTTCGCAACACATATCACCCCAGTTCTTGCTCAGGTCACTATTGTATCGGACTCTTCTAGATTAGAATCAAAATCCACCTATATGCAGCATAAAATTGATTCTAACGCTTCTTATCAATATGATATAT
This sequence comes from Sphingobacterium sp. IITKGP-BTPF85, assembly GCF_001006065.1. Lineage (NCBI taxonomy): Bacteria > Pseudomonadati > Bacteroidota > Sphingobacteriia > Sphingobacteriales > Sphingobacteriaceae > Sphingobacterium > Sphingobacterium sp. IITKGP-BTPF85. Next base: position 15,788 of record NZ_ASZT02000062.1, on the reverse strand, counting down.
CCGATTTATTTCGCAACATTCTTCATCCAAAAAGAGAGCGAAACCCAAATAAAAAACGTTCTGGAATTACCCTGATGCCTGGTGTGGCCTTAAATCCCACTATTGGAGCTCAAATCGGAATAAAGGGAGTTGCAGGCATTGTACTGGGAGATAAATCGAATACCACAATGTCTACAGCGGCATCAACAGCTTCAGTAACAACAAAAGGTATTATGGTTTTTACGTAAGCCATAACATCTATACCAGAGAGAATAAATGGAATATCCAGGGAGGATGGGCTATTGTAAAAATGGTCAATCCAGATGCCGGCTTAGGAATGACTAAAACTTTTTCTGGACAAAATGATGATGATATTCTTGCTAACCCAGACAAAAACATGTTTGTCTACAAGTATACATCCTTTAGCATCAATGAAAAGCTCTATAAACGGGTTTCAGATAATCTTTTTCTGGGTGCTGGTTTTGCATTTGACATTCGCAGAAATATCAAAGCATCAACCGAAAACAATGACAATCCAAATTACGTCTATAGTAAACGTTATGGTTTTGATCCTGAAAAATTCAATTCAAATGGTCTTCTGTTTAATGTTCAGTATATGACACGTGATAATCCAAATCGTGCGTATAAAGGAATTTATTCGGATATTGGAATTCGTATGAACCAGGAGTGGATGGGCAGTAGTAAGAATGCAATTCAGCTTACCACAGATTTTAGAAAATACATTAGTCTTTCTGAGGAAAACCCTGAACATGTACTTGCATTATGGAATTATGGATCTTACCGTATAGCAGGAAGACTACCTTATCTTGATCTACCAGGAACTGCCAAAGATAGTTATGCACGGTCAGGGCGCGGTTATACGCTTGGGTTTTTCAAAGGCTTATCTTACTTCTATAATGAGGCAGAATACCGGTTCCCGATACTTCGTAATAAATTTATCAGTGGAGCAACCTTTTTTAATATCCAATCGACTAATAACGATATGGATAGCAAATTATTTCAATCTTGGAGAGCTGCTGGAGGAGCAGGATTACGTATTCTGTTTAATAAAGCCACACGCACTAATTTATGTATTGATTATGCTTTTGGTGGGTATCATCAAAGAGGTCTATTTCTTGGATTAAATGAAACCTTTTAAAAAGCAGGCTTAATTGAAGTTTTTCATTATTTTAGGGGCAAATTGTTTTTGAGCCCCAATATCATATGTCTGTTTTTAAATCTGCTTTATACGCTTTAATATTATATTCACCTTCTCTGTATGCACAGGAGGTTAGTAAAGATACCATTACATCCTATCAATTAGAAACAGCAAAAGTATCTGGCTATTTTACAGAACAGCCCCTATTAACAACACCAGGATCTGTTTCTATAGTCGGGCAGAAAGCAATTCTTAGTCAAAATGGTGCAACTTTATTACCGAGCTTGAATACCGTTCCAGGCTTACGGATGGAAGAACGCTCACCAGGAAGCTACCGTTTGGCCCTTCGTGGTAGTTTAATCCGTTCTCCTTTTGGTATCCGTAATGTGAAAATATATGTCGATGAATTTCCAATAACAGACGCTGGTGGGAATACTTACCTCAATCTTATTGATCCGGCTTCCATTTCGCAAATTGAAGTTCTAAAAGGTCCTGATGGATCTATTTTCGGGCCGAACTCGGGAGGTGTACTCATGATTAAACCTAATGGCTTTCAACATAGTCCGTTATCGAAAACCTCACTTAACCTTGCTGGTGGATCTTTTGGATTCGCACAACAACAGCTTTCGATACTACAGCAGATCAACCAAAAATATCAATTTTCCCTTGATCAAAGTTTTACAAGATCCGATGGTTATCGAGAAAATTCGGCTTTAAATAAAAAAACTATTCAAACAGCACACCTCTGGAACTATCATCCACAAGCAAGTCTTAAAGTCTTTGCCCTTTATAGTGATTTGAATTATCAAACACCAGGAGGACTTACGCTAGAACAATATCAGGAAAACCCACGTATGGCACGTCTCGCTACTCCAGCCACACCATCGGCTAAACAACAAAAAGCGGCGATTGATAATAAAACCTTTTTCGGAGGAATATCCCATAAAATCAACATCAGTAATAAACTATCCAATACGACCACTATTTTGGCTCATCATCAAAAATAGAAAATCCATTTATCAGTAATTATGAATATCGAGATGAACAAAACTTAGGGTACCGAAGCTATCTTTCTTACGAATCGCAGGATCAATTGAATTGGCAATTACAAATTGGTACCGAAGGTCAAAAAGGTTGGTATGATATTGCTAATTATGATAATAAAAACGGAGTTTCCACAGATCCTCAAGCAGAAGATAAATTGGAAAATTGGCAGAATTTCTATTTTGTAAGGGGTAAAATTATTCTTGCAGAAAAATTGACCGTGGAGGGTGCTCTTGGATTGAACCAAAATCAAATTGCTTATAGACAAGTATATCCTCAAACCTCGCAACAGAAAGAACGGATCTCTTTTGGAACAACGTGGATGCCGAAGTTTGCGGTATCCTATCTGCTTACACCAAAACTAGCCATCCGAGGTTCCATTTCCTCTGGATTCTCAGCTCCTACAATTGCTGAAGTTCGATCATCGGACAATATCATCAACACAGCTCTGAAACCTGAATCTGGTTACAACAAAGAGATCGGATTACGATGGGAATGGATGAACCGTCGTTTTATTACCGATATATCCTACTATCAGTACAAAATGAATAATGCCATTATTCGCCAGTTAAATGCGAATGCGGTAGAATATTACCAAAATGCAGGAAAGGTAAACCAAAGTGGTATTGAGAGTTCCATTATGGGTTACATTATAAAACCTTCTTCTGAAAGTTTTGTACAAGCGCTGTACATCAATTCGAGTGTGACCTACAATCATTACCGATTTAAAGATTATGAGGTAGGAAATAACAATTATGATAATAATAAACTAACGGCAGTACCGGACTGGATTATTGTTCATGCTTTAAACCTAGATTTTGCCCATCAACTTGGTCTCCATGTGCAACATAATTATACGTCAAAAATTCCGCTAAATGATGCAAATACAGCATTTGCAGATTCCTATCATCTGGTTCAGGCAAAGATTCAGTGGGGATTCAAATTTTCAACTAAATTCATGGCGAATGTATACCTCGGAGTCGATAACCTACTGAATGAAAAATACAGTTTAGGAAATGACATTAATGCATTTGGGAATAGATATTACAATGCCGCACCAACACGAAACTTTTTCGCTGGACTAAAACTAAGTTATTAAATGATACGAGACTATATCATCAGAAAACATTCAACTGATGAAGCTATACCTTACGATATACTGTTATTGGCAGATGAGACGAAAGAAGCTATCGACAAGTATATTTCGACCTGCACCATCTTTACTTTAGTACATCGAATAACTAACGAGATTGTTGGTGTCATGGCAGTAAAACAAATAAATTCAGATACGGTTGAACTAAAAAATATTGCGATCACAGCACAGTACCAAGCACACGGTCTGGGCAGCGACATGCTGTCTTTCTTAAAATCCCATGCACAGGAAGAAAATTTACTGCAGATCTGGGTTGGTACTGCGGATGTAGGCTTTCAACAGCATCGATTCTATATGCGCAATGGTTTTGAAATGAATCACATCCGTCATAACTTCTTTATAGAAAATTATGCTGACCCTATTATAGAGAACGGACTGCAGATGAAGCACATGCTTGTCTTTGCATACCGTTTAAAAACGAATACAGATTAAACTACCTGCAACACAATATAAATAATTATACATACCTATAAAAATAATAGCTTTATAAAAAGAGCATTTAGATACCATGAGCAATTTCAATTATCCATTAAACTTTCTATTTAAAATTTCGACTTTTCATAATGACTTCACCATAAAGGATAGTGAGGATCGTACACTTTTTTATGTTCGTCAAAAACTGTTCAAGCTTAAAGATGAAATTATGATCTTTTCAGACGAAAGTAGATCAGAACAGCAGTATGGTATAAAAGCAGACCGTTGGTTAGATTTCAATGCAAATTATACTTTTACAGATACCAGAACTACTGAAACGATTGGTAAAGTGGGCCGCAAAGGAATGAGATCGATATGGAAAGCTAATTACAATGCTTTAGACATCGATGGTCTTGAAGATTATACCATCAAAGAAGACAATGGCTGGGTAAAAGTTGGCGACAGCTTTTTAGGTGAAATACCGATACTTAATATTCTTACCGGATATGTATTCAACCCCTCATACACCATGTATGATAAAGAAGGAAATAAAATATTACAGCTCAAGAAAAAACCTTCTTTCGGCCGAAAATTTACATTGGACAAACTCGCGGATATCAACCCAAAGGATGAAACAAGACTTATTCTTTGTTTTATGATGATGATCTTACTAGAGCGCGAAAGAGGATAAAATAGAAAAGGAGAATACAAGATGTATTCTCCTTTTCTATTTTATAAACCTTTAATCTGATGGTTCAAGTGATATAGCTTAACAAGCCTTTCTATAAAAAACAGGATCAATATTGCATAGATGATCTGAGAAACTAACAAGGCATTTTCCTGTTGCGGTAAATTGAATTGGAGGTCTTTCCATGACTTGCTGAGTAGATAGTTCAGTCCAAGCCCAAATATCATTCCTGCTAAGAAAAAATAAATTCCTCTCTTACGATCCTCTAAAACAGCAACCGCTTTTTTTTCATCCTGTTCGATTGTTTGCATTACGCGACTTTCAAAATCAGAAAAAGGCATTTTAAGTTTACTGCTCTGCATTAATGTCTTCATTAATTCATCATTATTTTCCATGCTACACATTTGCTTTATTCATTAATTCCTTCAATATGGCGTACATTCGTTTTCGGCCCCGGTGCAAGATGACTCTTGTATTTGCATCAGTCCAGCCCGTTATTATCGAAACCTCTTTGATACTTTCTTCCTCCAGATAAAATAACCGTAAAGCCAAACTTTCATTTGCCGGTAATAGACAAAGTGCTTCATTGATCATCTGACTCCGTTCTTCATCCTCCAATAAAGTCAGGTCACTTTCATCGATCACCTCTTTATCATAATCTGACTGAAAATCTAACACTTCAATCTTAATCTTTCGCAATTGCATAAAGGCTGTATTGACGACAATTCGATATAACCAACTGCTAAATTTGGACTGCTGATTAAACGTGTCGAGTTTATGGTAACATTTGACAAAAGCATCCTGCGCGACTTCTTCTGCAAGCGATTCGTTTTTCACAATACTCATTGCAACAGAAAAGACCATATCCTGATATTTTTGTAAAAAATATCGAAAGGAATCGCGATCTCCCGCTAAAACTTTATCAATATACTGTTGATCCATCAATCCCTATCCTGCTTAGGTTTATCTACATAATTAGCAACAATCATGCAATACCGCCACAAAGTACAATAATCGAAACTTTAAGTACACCGACAATATTTTCGGTCTGATATTGCGAAATTAAACCAACGATCAACAGCCCGATGCCAATTCCTACTATAAATACACCTAAACGTAACCAGTGTGAAATTCGAACTTGTTTTTTATAAAATTGAGATAAGTCCAGCCCTGCTTCGATCAAGGCCATACGCTCTTTATTTCTTGCTTGAAAATAGTAATAAAGCGTGAAGAAAATTGTACTAAAAAATGATACGAACATAATCGCACCCATTGTTTCCTTTTCCATAATTTATATTTTTCTCATTAGATGCAGACCGATCATCAAATGTTACAACTTAGCACTATAAATTTTAAAAAATGCTTTTTTAGTCTTTTAGCAAAAAATATTTTTGGAAAACGAATTTACATCGTTGCGCTTATATTCATACTGATATAACAGTTTTAAAGACTCTGACCATAAATATTGAAGAATAAAATTGGTTTTATATGACGGAATTAAAATTGTAAATAAAACAAATTTATCTAAGTTTGAGTAGCATGTATACAAAAGACGTTTTGCCACAGGGTTCAGATGATTTTCACCAGTTTCGATTCTCAGATATTCATTTTAACAATGAAAATCGATACAGCTTTTATTCTTGGATGTCAAACTTATCCGATAGCAACGCTCCAATCCGCATATTGACACTAAAGAAAAATGAAGGCCATTTCTCTATCCTCTCCCTAGGTATTCCCTACGATATCATTGTCGTTTATGACACTCCCGTACTCTCATTACTGTGCAATTGCTCTGAAAGCGAAGAATTCTGTATCCATCAAAAGCTAGTTCTGAATGAAATCTTTAAAAATGATCAGGTATATTTATTTTTCTCCGATCATGCTTATCAGAATTATCTAACTAAAATAGCAGTTAAATATGGGATAGAAGATGAACAGCAACTCGAGGATTATTTCGAAATTCAATGCATAGACGGTGTTGTAAAAACCATCAAAAACAGGATAATTTACTAGATTTATCTCAAGATATTCTTAACACCGCAACAAATCCTGATTTAAAACGCAACAATAAGGAATTAGAACAGCTAAGCAACATTCTAGTACTTAAAGAGCATAAATACTATAAACACCCTCAGGTGTTACTCTATCGTGCAGCCCGAGCTAAAAATGGTTCGCTAAAAAACCCAGTACAGCAACTTCATGTGAGGAAATGATCTGGAAAAGTAAAGATATTACAGAAAGTCAATTTTTTACCGCACTTCATTTTTTAGGGCAGAACACAATAGAAGAAAGCAAACAACAGATCACCGCCTTTAAAAAGCTGATTAAAAATCCACTAGGACTGGAAATCTATCAACATGATAAATCCTTATCGCAAACTATCGGGGCAAATAGTCTGACGCAGATCACATTAAGAGAACTACCCAAAACAATCCTAATTGACATCGATCGCGTCGGGAGATTTTTCACTGTTAGAAGCTCAATTCAAATCGCTGGACAAGATCACGCTTTACAGCAGCTTCCTGTAGTCTTTGATTATTTCATTCAGTTACAGCAACATTTCTATTTTATAGAGCATGCACAAATCCTTGCCCTGTTCAAACTTTTCAACACGACAGCAGATCACCTTATCGTACATCAGTCCAAATTCGAAGGTTTTAACAAGGATTTCTTAGTAGCAATGGAGGAGATTGTAGAAGTCAACTATCTACATATTCCCAAAGCAAATAGTAAACAAATCAAAGAACAACAGTTTTATAACGACACCGAATCGATTATCTATCTGGAAGAATCTGGTGATTATATCAATCTCATTCCGACCATGCGATATGCGGATGTAGAAGTTCCTGTTCGAAGCAGAAGATCTATCTTCGGATTTGATAAAAATGGACAAAAATTTTTAGTGAAACGGGATCTCGAAGCAGAACTCAAGATCATCAGCTTGATCATTAAGCAACATCCCTATTTCCAGGAGCAACTTGATGAAGATTTTCAGCACTTCTATCTGCATCGTAAACATTTTCTTGAACTGGACTGGTTCTTAAATGTGTTTGAAGATTGGCGCAATCATCATATTTCCATCATCGGATTTAACGAAATAAAAGCAAATAAATTCAACTCATTTAAAGGTAAAATAGCAATTCATGTGCTCAGTGGACAGAATTGGTTTAATGTAAATGTGGATCTGCAGTTTGGTAAAAGTAAAGGTTCGCTTAAAAACCTTCAAAAAGCTATTCGTAATAAATCAAAATTCATTACACTAGATGATGGTACGCAAGGTATATTGCCCGAAGAATGGTTGAATAAATTTGAACAGTTCTTTTTAGCAGGCGAAATCATTGATGACAGCCACTTACAGATTGCAGAAACAAATTATACAGCCATTGATCAATATTTTGAGGAACAATGGTTATCCCAAATAGCAAAAGAACGTTTGGAAGAAATTAAAAGTAAAATACGCAACATCGATCAGGTCAAACCCGTAATATTATCAAAAGATTTTATCGGCGAACTCCGTAATTACCAACATGATGGATTGAATTGGCTAAATTTCTTAGATGAATTCAATTTTGGTGGTTGCTTAGCGGACGATATGGGACTCGGAAAAACCATTCAGGTCATTGCTTTTATTTTAGATCAACGTAAAAAAGTAAAAAACAATTGCAATTTACTGGTACTTCCAACCACGCTAATTTTCAATTGGAAAAACGAATTGAAGAAATTTGCTCCTTCCATTAAGGTACTTATATTACAAGGTGCAGATCGTCAAAAAAACACCTTTGGATTCGATCAATATGACCTGATACTAGTTTCTTACCATAATTTATTGACCGATATTAATCACTTAAAAAAACACACTTTCAATTATATTTTTCTAGATGAGTCACAGCAGATTAAAAACCCCGAATCACAACGTTACCAAGCCGTTACCAAACTCAGTGCACGCAATCGTATCGTGATCACGGGTACACCGATCGAGAACAGCACCATGGATTTGTTTGCGCAACTGTCGTTCGCCAATCCCGGATTATTAGGTTCGAAAAAATATTTTAAAGATGTCTATACTACGCCTATTGACGGATTCAGCAATAAAAAAAGATTGGAAGAATTGCAACGCAAAGTAAAACCTTTTATTTTGCGACGTACAAAAACGGAGGTTGCCAAAGAGTTGCCTGCAAAAAATGAAATCGTACTTTATTGTGAAATGAAGCCTGCTCAAAGACATATCTACGATACTTACGAAAAGGAATTTCGGGAATTTATCTCGGTCAAAGATGGAGATGAAATACGCAAGAGTCCTATGCATGTACTAAAAGGATTGACCAAATTACGTCAGATCTGCAATTCAACAAAATTGCTAAAAACAGATGATCTAAGTGTAGAACAAGATGCCTGCAAGATTGAAATGCTTATCGAACAAGTACTCGACAAAAGTCCATATCAGAAAATCATCATCTTTTCCCAATTTGTGAGCATGCTAAATCTAATCGAAACAGCTTTAGCCAAACATGATATCACAGCACTAAAATTGACAGGACAGACAAGAGACAGGCAACATATTGTAACACAATTTCAGGAAAATGAAACACAAAGGGTCATATTGATCAGCTTAAAAGCAGGTGGAACGGGCTTAAATCTTACAGCGGCGAGCTTAGTCTATTTGGTTGATCCCTGGTGGAATCCTGCAGTTGAAGCGCAAGCTATCGACCGCGCCTTTCGAATAGGTCAAGCAAAAGATGTCACCGCGATACGCTTAATCTGCCCGGATACTGTGGAGGATAAAATCATGAAACTGCAAGCCAATAAAACAGCAATAGCAGATAACATCATTTCCAGTACTTATAATCCGATTGCAGACTTTATGAATAAAGAACGCCTACTGAGTTTATTTCAATAAATCGAATTGCTACATACAAAGCGAATGTTAAGAGCTCATCTATGCCCTTAAAACATACATTTTTAAATAATTATCCTGATGAAAAAACTAAAGCAAAGCATTGAATATCTGAAATCTTTAGAACATATTTCTATAACGGCTAATTTAGATGATATTTGGTCGTATATCTGCTATTCCCCTAAAATGCCATTGCGACAACATCAAGAGCTACTAATACAGTTAGCTTCAAAAGATGAATTAGCAGTAAAGGATGAATTTTTCAGTGGTCACCTATTATCTTTTCCTCTCTACCGTTGGGGATCGGGCAAAGATTTAGTTTTGTTGACACACGGTTGGGGATCAAAAGCCGCAGATTTTTCCATGCTTATTGATAAACTATTGGAAAATCCAGATTTAACGATAATCGCATTTGACGCACCTGGAAATGGAGGAGCGGAAGGAGAATTATCCAATTTAATTTTATACATTGAAGCTGTTCAAACTATTATTAATACCTATGGTTTACCTGCAATAGTCATCGGTCATTCTCTCGGTGCCATGGCTAATATCGCAGCATTAGCAAAACTTAGACATACTCCGAACTGGATTATCAGTCTTACTCCTTTGGTAGATTTAAAAGCAAATTTCGCAGCTAGTATGGATTTCGTAGCTGTACCAAAAGATGTTCAAGAGCACTTTTTTCTGAATTTTGAAGAAAAATTCAATATGAAAACCGCTTACTTTCATTTAAACAGTTTATACGATTTTGATAATAGCCAGCAGCATCTTGTACTCTATGATCAACAGGACAAAATTGCGCCCTATACCTATCTGCAATCATTTTTTAAAGTTCATCCCCCGACAGAGGCGATAGACTTGAATGGTGTCGGTCATGAACGCATATTAAAATCACAGGAAGCACTAGCTTACATTCTTGAAAAAATAAGTTCTTTAAAATAAGAAGAATCTTTATTCAAATCCTTCAATTTTTGACAGATGAAATGTAGCATAATACTGACGCTACTAGTCTTCATTATGACATCATAAGGGCAAAAAGCAATCTTCTAATGATTACCTTTGTATCACAAAAATTTTTAAAGTAGCATGATTAAAGCAGTTTTTTTTGACATCGACGGTACTCTTCTTAGTTTCGATACCCACAAAGTACCCGCTTCAACCGAAAAAGCCATTCAAGAATTAAAATCAAAAGGTATAAAAGTAATTGTTTCTACGGGAAGGTCTATCAATAGTTTAGATCATATCAAATACCTTGACTTTGACGGATTTATCACATTCAACGGTGGCTATTGCATCACGAAAGAGGGTGATGTACTTTCAGAAAAGGAATTCACGCCACTGATATTCAATCTTTGATTGACCATGCTGCAAAAAATGAAGTAAGCTTCTCGTTGATGTCTGAAGAAGAAATCAGCATTTTTCAAGTAACACCGAAGATCGCTTCCATGTATGCACTCTTGAATTTACCTGTCCCGCCTCAAAGATCGTACGCAGACTTTGATATGGGATCTGTGCTTCAAACCAATATCTTCATTCAACCGGAGGAACAGGAAGAATTCATGAACAATGTAATGCCTAATTCTGTGGCCAGCCGTTGGACCCCGCTATTTGCAGATGTGAATCCTTTAGGTCAAAGCAAACAAATTGGTATCGATATTTTCATCAAACACTTTAATATCGACATCAAGGAAACCATGTCTTTTGGTGATGGCGGAAACGATATCACCATGTTGAAACATACGGCCTACGGAATTGCTATGGGTAATGCCAATCCTGAGGTAAAAGCTATTGCAGACTATATTACAGATGATGTAGACAGTGACGGTATATATAATGCTCTAGCACATTTTGAGGTTATCTAAAACCTCAAAGTTAGATTTGCGCGAAATGTATGTGCATTGCTATTCATAATAAGTGTATGTTGATCACCAAATTCATACTGTAGACGAGCCTGATAATTCTCCACAGAGTCATTAACTTTTTGATCTACAATATAGTGATTAACATGATTTGTAATATCCAATGAAATGATTTTTTCAAATACTGAAATCTTGATTTTCATTGGATATTTTTCTGCTGCGTGATATCCTTGCCACAAAGCATTCTGAACCAATGGCAATAAGATAAACCTCGGTACAGACAAAGTGGGATATTCGATCTTTTTAGTCCACACAACGGAAAGGTCTACAGCAGAAATCTGACTGAATAAAGAAACATATCTTTCCATAAAATCAATTTCTGCTTCAGCACTATTCTGAGTTTCCAATTGCGAAGCAATATCCTGATAAGCTAGAAAAGCTTGTAAAAATAAGGTATTCTTTGGATCATCCTTAATTTTATCCACGCAACCTCGTATAAGTTCTACATCAAACTGACTGTTTACAAAAGAAAGTTTTGCCTTATCTTTCCATTGTTCGTGTAAGTTTTCAGGAACTTTACTGCTCCATAAACGATTCCATAATCGATCCATCACCACCTTTAATTTAAAATCCTAATAACCTATTTAAACTTATCTAATGTCTCTGAAACCCTAAATTCAACAATTCTTGCGATGAGTTCAAATGGGATCGGCTCCCGTAACGGAAACTGCACCGAACCTTTACCTTGCTTATAAGAAGCAAGTTCTGCTTCGAATTTGAGTGACCGGTCGGCGTTGCATAAAACCCGATATGTTTCTGATAACCGCCGAAATAAACAAGTGGTTTCCCTTTTAATTTATAAGCTGGCATGCCATAAGCTATTCCTTCGGTAGCTTGAGGAGCATGCTGCAGAATTGTATTACGGACCTGCAACAAGATCTCCTGCACTTCTTTTGGAAAAGAAGCAATGTACTCGTCTACTGTTTTAAATTCAACATTCATCACTAATTATGATTTAAAGTTCAAGATAAATGTAAACAAAAGGTAACCATTATACCAATGATTCCCTTTTGTTTTATATAAACGTATGTATTTGTATCTTATTCTAAACCACTGACACCACCTGAAACAACGAGCTTCATCGCGTCTGTAGCAGACATATCTAATTTGGTTACCAAGGATGATTTTACAACGACCACCTGACCTGCAAATGAATATGAATAGGGAAAATAAACCACCACTTCATCTGTAAGCTTAATTTTTGATAGATCTGATTGTGTCAGAAAACCAATTTTACTAACACCTATTTCATTCACTTTAACTAGAACAGGAACATTAAATTTTTTGGCATCACCTACAAAGGCTTCAGTAAAATCTTTAATGGATGAATATAGCGTATTCAACAAAGGAATACGGTTAATCTGATTATTCAGCCAGTGTTTAATTGGATCTGTCACAAATTGGTAAAAACAATCCCTGCTACAACCAAAAATAAAATGACTGTTAAAATACCAATTCCGGGAATATATAAAGGATGTCCTGTCTCATCCTCCAGGAATAACCCTGTAAGGTTAAGCGCCGAATCGACTGAAGCAACAATCCAAACAATTAAAAAAACCGCACCAGCTAAAGGAACAACGACCAAAGTTCCTTTGATAAGATAATTTAAAAAAGCTCTAATTAATTTTGATAACATATCACTTGTACCTAAAAGACCCTACAAAGATGCGAAATAAGCCTCGAATTACTCGTAAAAATAAACTCTTTTCACCCGTTGTGAGATATTGACCAACAATTCATACGGGATGGTTCCTATAGCCAATGCCGCTTCCTTGATATCAGGATAAACAATAACTTCGTCTTCTTCATTAACATTAATATCTGTCACATCCAACATACACATATCCATACAGATATTTCCAATGGTAGAAACCAGTTGCCCGTTGATCGACATTTTACCTACTCCATTACCGAACCTTCGATCATAACCGTCTGCATAACCGATCTTGATGGTTGCGGTTCTGCTCGCACGTTGCAACATACCAGCGCGATTGTATCCTACTGTTTCATTAGCCGCAAGCTCTTTTATCTGGGTAACATTGGTCTTCAGAACACTAACTTCTCTCACCGGCAGATCATCTCGATCCATATCAATTCCATAAAGACCAATCCCTAAGCGTACCATATCGAAATAAGCACTTGGCCACAGATCAATACCCGATGTCGCAGCAATATGTCTGATAAAAGAATACCCTAATTCCTCCTTAAGTTTTGTAGTGAAAACATCTAAAAGATGAATCTGACTCTCAGTAAAATCATTATCAACAGCATTTCCAGCCGAAGCTAAATGTGAAAAAACAGACTGCACTTTCATCGCATCCTGATTTTTCAATATCGCTAGCAGTTCATCAACTTCCTCTGGCATAAAACCAAGACGATGCATCCCGGTATCAACTTTAATATGGACTGGAAAATCTTTTAGTCCTTGCTGTAAGAGATAGCGGAGAAATGAATTTAAAACTCTAAAACTATAGATCTCTGGTTCCAACTTATGATGTACAATAGCGTCAAAGGCATTTTCATCAGGACTCATTACCACTATTGGAAGTGTGATGCCTCCATTTCTCAGATCAACACCTTCATCAGCAAAAGCAACCGTCAAATAATCCACATGATTAAACTGTAGTAAATTAGCAATTTCAAAACTTCCACTTCCATAAGAAAAAGCTTTTACCATAGCCATCAATTTAACACCTGCAGGCAACAGACCCCGGTATACATTGAGGTTATGTTCCAATGCATTTAAATTAATCTCTAATATCGTATCATGTGATTTAGCAACCAATCGTTTACTGATCTGTTCAAAATGATAATCACGTGCACCCTTTATCAAGATCGTTGAATTGCTATAATCAATATGCTTAAAACCATCTATAAATGATTTTGTATCCGAGTAGCTGGCCGTGGGTAATGAAAACTGTGCTTCCAACTGACTCAAAATAGGTCCGATAAAAATCAAATCAGTTAATCCACTAGCTGTGACCAAACGCTTTAGTTTACTGATACTCTTCTCATCATGCAACTTTACACCAGGAATATCGGATAAGATTAGGACCTTACGAGAATTTTGCTTTTGTTGCTTTAAAAAATCCAATGCAATCTGTAGCGCTACCAGATCATTACTATATGAATCATCAATAATGGAAGTATTATGTTTTCCTTTTTTCAATTCAAGACGCATCTCCATCGGTTGCAACGTGGCAATACGATCGGCTATAGTTTTAAAATCATAACCAAAAGTAATCATCACTGCAATACATGAAATCGCATTCTCAATTGATGCTTGATCAACAAAAGGAATTTTAACCGTAAAAAACTGGCGGGAAAAACATAAACTTACCAATGTAGCTTGATCACCTTCCTTCTTAAGTGAATAAACCTCTAATTGACACGATTCATCCTCTCCCCAGGCAAATTTGTAAATTTGAGAAGGCATATAGATCTGTTCAAGATACTTTTTAGGATAGACCAATACCTCAGCATCTGTAAAAAGTTTCAGCTTCTGCGCAATTTTTTCCTCTTTCGATTGAAAACCTTCTTTATGGGCTACCCCAATATTGGTTAATACACCATGCGTGGGTTTAATCATTTTTTGGAGTTTCTCCATTTCACCGACCTCACTTATTCCAGCTTCTATGATGGCGAAATTATATTGTTCATTCAGTTCCCATAGTGATAAAGCAACACCCAGCTGTGAATTATAGCTTTTAGGACTGCGATAGATTTTATATTCTGGAGATAGCAGTTGAAACAACCATTCTTTGACAATAGTCTTACCGTTGCTCCCCGTAATACCCAATACAGGAGATTTAAATTTCATGCGCTGTGTTTCTGCTACTTTCTGTAATGCTAAAAAAGTATCTGCTACCCATAAAACATTAGCATCTGGCAATACCAGTTCTTGCTGAAAGTCATCTTGTAACACAAAATTTCTAATCCCTTTACTATAGGCATCCATGATAAACTCATGTCCATCACGACGATTGATCAAGGCAAAGAATAATCCTGTTTCAGCATTTACGATCTTACGTGTATCATAAATCAGATTTTGAATGATAGATTTATGATAAACAATAATTGATCTTTTAGGAACAACAATCTCTGAAATATCCGATATGGTATACATTTTTTAAAATATTTATTCAATCAAAGCTCCACAATTTTTCAATAAGTTCAATATATTTTTGAAATTTGTAAAGATGTTTGACGAAGAGAAAACGAGAAAAAAAATATACACACCTAAGCAAGCATTGCTTAAGGCTGCCAGCTATTGTGCATATCAAGAACGGGCACAACAAGAAGTACGGGATAAATTATACGAATGGGGATTATTTCAAGAAGATGTGGAGGAAATTATTTCACAATTGATTTCGGACAATTTTCTTAATGAAGAGCGCTTTGCAATAGCTTATACTTTAGGTAAGTTGCGGATAAAAAGTTGGGGAAAGATTAAAATTAAACAATCTTTAAAACTCAAACGCGTATCAGATCCCTTGATCAAAATTGCATTTTCAAAAATTGATTTAGATGAATATGAA
>NZ_ASZT02000061.1:0-29732 GCF_001006065.1 Sphingobacterium sp. IITKGP-BTPF85 | reverse complement strand
AAGTAGCGATACTAACAGTGCCTGTTAACTTTTGAATAGATTCTTTAATATTCTTTAATTTGTCCATAGAAGGCACGGAGCGTATTGGAATCGTAACAATGTTAGTCGCCTGATATCCGAGATCTTTTTTAGAAATATGTCTCATCTGTAGCGAAATAATGATAACGCCAATAATCAATATAATAGAGCAGGTGAATTGAAATATAACCAAACCCTTACGTAGGTATTGAGCAATCTTACCTTGTGTGATGACATTTTTCATAAGGGAAAGGCTCGGAATATTGGCCATGATAAAGGCAGGATAACTACCCCCTACAAGCGTTATAATTAACCATATAGTCAGGCAGATGCCCATATTTTCTAGGGTAAATAAATGAGGAACAGCGAGACCAGAGCCAATAATGTGATTAAATGTAGGGAGTGCTACAAGAGCCAAAATTATTCCAACAGTAATAGACAAAAATGCAATAATACCTGTTTCAATGTAAAAACGAAATTTAATCTGGTTGCGATGTGCTCCCAAAACTTTGTTAATTCCTACTTCTTTTGCATTTTTTTGCGAGCGAGCTGTCGCAAGATTCATATAATTAATGCACGCAATCATGATAATAAGAAAGGAAAGAAAAAATACTGTTTTAACAGTTTTTATATTTCCTTCTCGAGTAGACATATTATCGCGTAAATCCTGTGATTGTAAATAAACTTGGGATAAAGGTTGTAAGTAAAATTTAGTGAAATATTGATTGTCCTTTGGTACATACTTATCAATAAGGGCTGTTGCTTTTTTTTCGATTTGAGCAGGATCAGTGTGATTGCTTAATAAGCAAAATGTATAGTAGCTTGCGTTAGACCAGTGCACATTTTTTCCCATCCAAGAATCCATCATATTCAAAAAAATGTCGCCTTCAAAGGAACTATTTCCGGAAAATCCTGAAACACACCCGAAATGGTTAAAGTATCTCGTTGATTAATAATTATTTTTTTATTTAATGCAGGTCCTTTACCAAATATTTTGTTTTTCTTACTGGATGAAATGACAACATTTTTTGGATTTGAAAAGGCAGTAATACTATTTCCTTCTATAAATTCCACATCAAATAAATTAAACAAGGAGGAGTCGGTGAGATAAATATTTTTTCGATGAAATTATTATCATTAGCACGGACAGAACCAAATCCTGTAAAATCTAGCCTTACCAATCGGGCGGTTG
Source organism: Sphingobacterium sp. IITKGP-BTPF85 (assembly GCF_001006065.1). Lineage (NCBI taxonomy): Bacteria > Pseudomonadati > Bacteroidota > Sphingobacteriia > Sphingobacteriales > Sphingobacteriaceae > Sphingobacterium > Sphingobacterium sp. IITKGP-BTPF85. Next base: position 28,522 of record NZ_ASZT02000061.1, on the reverse strand, counting down.
ATTTTACTTCAGGAATATCATCTTGCATTGCGGGACCAACCGCATTAGGAAGATTGCTCCATTTCTCATAATTATATTCCCCGTTGGATTCCAATAGAACACGATATATATTGGCTTCCTTCTTAAATTGCTTATTAAAACTTAATTCTTGGCGACCGTAAGTTATCAATAGGATAGCAACGGACAAGCTTATGGCTAAACCAAATATATTGAGAATACTGAAAAATCTATTCTTCCAAAGACTACGCCATGCGATTTTGATATAATTCTTTAACATAATTTTTTTATAACACAGGCTATTAAAACCGGTAAGTGCTTTATTCTTTATATACTACTCATTCCTTAGATTATCAGAGATATTTGAACGGGATGCTTTTACAATATGAATGCATATCGTACAGGCTGCGACAATAAGTAAGACAGCTGCCGATAGTACAAATTGCCACACACTAAGAGATATTTTATAAGCGAAGCCTTGCAACCAAGCATTTGTCGCCCACCAACCAAGCGGGATCGCAATCAATACAGCTAAAGCAACTAGACGTAAAAAATCTTTACCAAGTAACATTCCTAAATCGCTTAAGTCTGCTCCCAGAATCTTACGGATACTGATTTCTTTTGTCCTACGTCCAATTAAAAATGCAGTTAGCGCGAATAACCCAATAATGGCCATTGCAATGGCTGTAAATCCAAAGAAGGTGACGATGCGTTTTAAGCGCAGATGACTCGCAAATAGTTGTTGAAAATTTTCATCTAAAAAAGAGTGACGAATTCCTAAACCAGGTTCAATACCTTTCCATAGTTTCTCAATACCTGCAACCGTTTTGTGCGTGTCACCGCCAGAAAGTTTAACCAAAATCGCACCTCCTGATTGAAAAACACAAGCATCATTACCTATCGTGAAGACAGTCGGTTGTATTTCCCGCTCAAAGCCCAGCACATTAAAGTTTTTCACAATTCCTACCACCTCGATTGGAACACTATCACAGTCAGGGTAACTAATATATGCTCCTCCAGCATGTTTAAGACCTAATTTTTGAGCTGCGGCCTCATTGATAATAGCCGATCTTGTATGCTGGTCAGCATGATTGTCATTGAATGACCTGCCGTCAACTAAATCAATGTTGAGCGTTTTAAAATAATCCTGATTTACTTTGACCGACCCCAGGCGATAGGAAGCCCCTGCATGTTTAAAATTCATTGTCGATGTATCCGATAAAACATCACCAGGAACCTTGGTTGTTTTCGCCACAGACTGTACACCCGGTATACGAAGCAGTTCATTTTTAACCTGGTCAAAGTTTTCGTCTCTGTTTTTCTGTATGAATGCTTGCACACGTAGCACCTGTTCACTCGAGAACCCTTTGTCTGACTGCTGCATGTAAGTCAATTGCCGATTAACAACTACAATGCTGATAATGAAGAAGGTCGCCACAACAAATTGAACCACAATTAATCCGTTTCGTAAAGCAAGTCCTTGTTTTCCGGTTGAGTAATCACCTTTAAGAACTTTTGTGGTGTTATAGCGCGAGAGGAAAACGGCCGGATAAAGTCCGGAAAGCAAGGTGACAGTAACAAGGGAACCGGCAATCTGAGCAATTAATGACCACGAAGATGCTATACCAAATAAATTTAAAGAGACTCCGAATTCCTGATTAAAATAAGGTATGGCTACGCTTAAAAGTAGGAAGGATAAGAATAATGCGATGGTACATTGCAGGGCAATTTCCACCATAAATTGCCAAAATAAATTAGCACGGCTAGAGCCAAGAACTTTTTTGATCCCCACCTCTTTAGCGCGTCTCAAAGAAGATGCAATCGAAAGGTTACTAAAATTAATTGCTCCGGTAAAGAGAAGCAGTATAGCTAAAACCAATAAGATTGAAATCGTGCCAATATTGCTAGTTCCGTGTTTAGGGAAATTATGGATATCATGAACGGCATCGACAAAAAGACTTGTGTGATTGGCAGATTTGATATACTGATCATATGTCTTGCCTGTTTCTTTCATAAGTCTTTCCGTATAATAAATACGGTCTATTGCTGTCTCCAAATCATTTCCAGCTAGGATATTTTTGGTTTTAACATACGTATGGAAGGACCAATTTCCCCAATGATAGTTTTGTTTTTCAAATGGTGAACGGTATACGATTTCAATATTCAGATGAGTCGGCCCTTCTGGATTTTCCATAATTGCAGTCACCTCGAAATCAAATGAATTGAATGTTTTAATAGTCTTTCCTATTGGGTTTTCATTTCCGAAAAGTTTATTAGCCATCGATTCACTAATGACCATGGCATTTGGTTTTTGTAGAGGATTTAATGCATCTCCTGCTACAATCTTATATGGAAAGACTGAGAAAAAGAGTGAGTCTGCAGATATGGTACCACTTTGTGAAAATGTTTTTTCTCCTACAGAAAGAGGTACTTCAAAAGTAGCATCTGTTGAAATTTTAGTGCTAGATTCGATTTGAGAACCATTTTCAAGCAATAAAGTCGCTAAAGGTGCCTGTGTATTGGGAGAAATATCATTCTCGGCGTCACGAAGCGATACTTTATATACTTTTTCAAGTTCCGCATCCCAACGGTCATAATTAAGTTCATAGTTGAGGTATAATAAGATCATCAAGAAACTAGTTAGACCTACAGTGAGTCCAAGAATATTAATGGCCGAATACCCTTTGATTTTCCAAAGGCTACGTAAGGTTAGTTTTAAATAGTTCTTTATCATCTTAATTTATGTTGCTTCAACTGGTGTATTTTTTCTTACAACCCTGATTCAGTTTTTAGACTTGTTATTATAATTATTTATTAAAGTGATCAATTATAATGTTGCTGTTTCCATAATGACCTGTCCATCTAACATACGGATCACACGATCGGAAAATTTAGCATCGTGCTCACTATGTGTTACCATGACGATCGTTGTTCCAGCTTCATTCAGCTCTGTTAATAATTGCATCACTTCGTTACCATTATTGGAATCTAAGTTACCCGTAGGCTCATCGGCAAGAATTAGTTTTGGATTATTGACAACAGCCCGAGCACTGCAACACGCTGCTGCTGACCTCCAGACAGTTGTTGAGGGAAGTGATTGCGTCGGTGCATGATCTGTACTTCTCCAAGACCTCTTCAACGCGACGTTTACGCTCTGCTGCAGGAACATTGGTATAAACCAGAGGAAGTTCTACATTTTCAAATACTGTCAGTTCATCGATCAGGTTAAAACTCTGAAAGACAAAACCAATATTATGTTTACGTAAATCCGAACGGCCACGTTCTTTGAATTTAGCGACTTCAATTTCATTAAATAAGTAGCTTCCTTCATCCAAATCATCCAGAAGCCCGATAATATTGAGCAGCGTTGACTTACCACATCCAGAAGGTCCCATGACGGCAACAAATTCACCCTCCTTAACATGGATATTCAAATTATTGAGTGCCACGGTCTCTACTTCTTCTGTACGATAGTACTTTTGAAGGTTACTGATTTTGATCATATTTTTTGTGCTCATATCTTTATGTATTGTTTGTAATTGTTCTATTTTATTATTGATCTCTTAATGAGTTTGTAGGGTTAGATAATGCCGCCTTTAAAGCTTGGCCTGAAATCGTTATGATGGCGATAACAAGTGCAAGTGCTCCACTGAGTAAAAATACTAGCCAGGAGATATCAATGCGATAACCATAATTACCTAACCATTGATTCATCATGTACCAAGCGATCGGAAAAGCGATCAGGCAAGATAGAAAGATGAGTATAATGAATTCACGATTGAGCATATTGATCAGTCGCGTAACAGATGCTCCCAATACTTTTCGAATACCAATTTCTTTTGATCGCTGTGCTGTTGCAAAAGCTGACAGCCAAATAGACCTAGGCAAGAGATGATAATAGAAAGGATGGAAAACACTGAGGCTAGTTTTTGAATAAACAGTTCAGATTGAAATGTATTATTAAAAGAATCATCTAAAACCGATATTCAAAAGGATAAGAGGGATTATATTTTTTAATAATTTTTTCAATTTGCTGAATAACGACCGGAAAATCAACACCATTTTTAGTTTTAATATTTAAGATTCCATTAGATGCAGAAAAAGGAATAAAAATAAGTGGCATTGGCGATGAATAGACACTGTTATAAAGAAAGTTTTTAACAACACCCGCTATTCGAAAGGATTCTGTTCCATAGGTAATCGTACTTCCTGCAACCATTCCATCTTTTTTGATCATTTTTGCGAGAGTCTCATTTACGATAATAGATGTACTATCTCCTAAAAAGTGTGGATTAAAGTTACGTCCATCTATCATTTTCATGTCCATGCTTGGAATAAAACCATCATCAGTTCGCAACATACTAATTAGAATACTGGATTTGGGATCTTTCCCTTCCCATTCAAAGCCACTTGAATTGCTGCCGATATTTAAAACACTCATATCGCTAAGCCCTACATGTTCAATATTTCCTGTAGCTTTTAACTGATCTTTTATTAAATCAATATGTTTAGATAAATTACCTTGGAGATTGGTGGTAATGACTTGACTGCGATTATAACCTAAATCTCGACCTTTGGCATAGTTTATCTGTTGATAAATGATAATCGTACTTATAATAAGAACAATTGATGCGGTATATTGCAAAACTACCAATCCTTTTCGAATGAAATTGACGCACCAGCTTTCTGCTTGTGTCCTTTTAACGTCGAAATAGGATTGAATGACGAAAGATAAAATGCAGGATAACTTCCAGCAAATATGCCACATGATAATACAATAGTGAGTAAAAATAATAGATGGTTTGTACTCAATAGATTTACTTCGAGTTTTTGATTGATAATACTATTGAATGGTCCAATGGATATGTAGATAAACACAATCGCCAATAATGCGGAAAGAAAGGCGAAGATCAAAGATTCTCCCAAAAACTGAGCAATTAAAGAATTTTTTGTTGCTCCAACCACTTTACGCATACCAACCTCTTTAGCTCTTTTTTCCGATCTGGCTGTAGCCAGGTTCATGAAATTAATGCAAGCAATTAGTAATACGATGCAGGCGACAAGACTAAATAACTTGACATTTTTAATCCCACCTTCTTTCTCGTTCCCATTTTGATCGAATGCATTGTAAAGGCGCCAGCGGTTCATCGGATAAAGGAAGTTCTTAGAAAATGTAACTTGGCCGTTTGTTTTATTTTTAACAAAGTCTAATAACTTAGCATTAATCTGATTAACATCAGCATTTTTCTCCAGTTGGATCAAGGTCATGATTCCATTATTACCCCATTCTTTTAACCATTCTTGTCCGGTCTCAAATTTTTTGAAAGGAATCATCCAATTAAATTTCAAACTGCTATTATTCGGAAAATCCTGGACAATACCAGAAACAATATACGATTCATTGTTACCGATATGAACAGACTTTCCAAGTGCGGGTTCATCCCCAAATAATAGCTTTGCACCATCCAAACTAAGAATAATATTATTAGGCTCTTTAAGTGCTTCAGAACGATTACCTTGTAGGAAATTTATTGATAATAAATCGAGAATTTCGGGTTCGGCATGATAACCATTTAGATAGAGATTATTCTCCCCATTTGAAAACAATAGGGAATTATTCGAGCCAACTCTTACTGCATGTTTTATACCTGGAATTTCTTTTTCAATAGCTTGGCTTAAGGTGCCTGGAGTTGATTCGAATACGAAAGTAGCACCATCATAAGTCTGTTTGGATTTAACAACATAGATGTCATCTATTTTCGTAAAGTTCTTATTATAGTTTATCTCATTTTCTACCCATAGAAAAATTAAAGCTGCTGCGGCAATGCCAATAGCGAGCCCAAAAATATTAAGAAAGCTGTAGCTTTTGGTTTTCCAAAGGTTACGAAAGGTGGCTTTTATAAAATTTTTAATCATGTCTTTACTGTATTAGAATGAGGTGTTAAACTATTGAAAAACACCTCAGAAATTTTCTCTTTACTTTTTTGGAGGATTAGCGCGAGCATCCTATCATAAGTTTTATTAGCGTTTAATATTTAACTCCTGTACTTTATCATAAGTTTCATAGCTGGATACAATTACTTTATCACCAGGCTGTAGACCTTTAATGACCTCATAATATTCAGGATTCTGTCTTCCCAGTTGAATATCCACACGGTAAGCAGTATTTCCATTTTTATCCAGTTTAAAGATCCAATTACCACCGGTCTGCTGATAAAATCCTCCTTTTGCAAGTAATACTGCTTTGGTCTCGTCACTCAAAGCCAATCTGATCTGTAAAGTCTGCCCTCTGCGTATACCCTTAGGAACTTCATTGATAAATTCCATATCGACCTGAAACCGTCCATTTGTTACTTGTGTATATACTTTTTGATTCTTAACTTATATGCTTTATCACCAATCGTGAATTCACCTTGAAGATCCGGAAAAATTCGATTGATATAATGCTCGTCAATATCCGCACGAACCTTAAATCCCGTAAGCACGTCGATCTGTCCAAGACGTTCGCCTGCATTTTTATTTTGCCCAATTTCAGCGTCAAATGATGTTAATTGACCATCTACAGGAGAACGTACGATCAAATCGCCGATTTTTCTCTTCATCAATTCAAGAGCACTTTGTGTACGTTGATATGTTTCTTTATCCTGATGAGCTTTTTGATTGGTCGAAACCTCATCCTGTTTTAGGATTTGTTTCGTTAAATTAACCCTTTCTTTTTGGTAGTTATAATCATTTTTTGATTTTTCAAATTCTTGTGATCCAATCGCTTTTTCGTTTAGTAGCTTTTGATTTAGTCGATAAATACGTTCGGCTTCTTTATAAGCCTGTTCTACATCTGCCATCTGGTTACGGTTATTGATCGAAACCTGTTGTGCATTGGTTTGAGCGATCTGCGATTGTGTCAAGAGGTTTAATACCTGTGTTTCATATTGAATAAGACTAAGTTCTTGATCCGTATTGGACAACCGCATGATTGGATCTCCTTTTTTTAATATTGTGCCATCTTCTACATATTTTTCCTCCACACGGCCTCCAACAGAAGCATCTAAATAAATACTGCTAATAGGAAGAACAGATCCATTGATTGGAATGAATTCCTGAAAATTGTCTTTTTTAATCTCAACGATGGAAATACGATCTGCTTCTACATTCAACTTGCTGTTACCGCTTGTAAAATAAAAGCTTGCGGCTATAAGGCCGACCAAACCTGTAATTCCGACTAAGGTTAATATGCGTTTGTTATTCCACTTCTTCTTTTCTAAAGGTCTGTCCATAATACGTTTCAATTTTGTTATTATCTATGAAAGATGTGCCATAAATGTAATGCATTGATATTCATTTCATTATTGTGTTTTAGCTATTTGTTTAGTGTTCGTAATCGAACACTTATTGTTCGGCTGCGTACAACTTGATCACAAAGCCGTTTTTTATGGTGAACAATGAGTGTATTCTTGAAGTGTTCGAAAGCGAACACCTGCATGTACGAAGATGAACATATATCATTATTGGTTATTGTTATTTAGTTGATAATTAGTGATTTGTTTGTTTGGCATGGCCTGTGGTTAAAGATTTGGAAAATATGAAATATGAAACGAATCTTTATATACAGTTTGTGTTTTCTTTGTAGCCTGACTTTTGTCCGTGCACAAGTTCAACAGCGCTCGTTGAATGAATGCATACAGTTGGCTATCAAAGCAAATCCGGCTTTAATGCAGAACGAACTAGATGTAAGAAGGGCGGACATTAATTTGAAACAGGCAAAAGCGAATCGACTGCCAGATGTCAATGCAGGGTTAAATCACGGTTTTAGTACGGGGCGTTATTTGGATAAGACAATCAACCAATATACGACAACAAATAATTCTTCGGGAGGAGCTTCTTTAGGAGTAACTGTTCCTGTGTTTAACGGATTTCGAATTTTGCACGACGTACGTATGAAAGCTGATGCAAAAACTGCCAGCAAGTTGGAATTCGATTCGCAGATCAATACGCTTAAACTGGATGTGATCGAATCGTTTATTCAGATTTTGACTGCTCAAGATGTATTGAAACAGTCCGAATTGCAAACTGAGGTGACCAGAGAACAGGTGCGTAGGGCAGAAGTACTTCATAAAGAAGGTGCAATTGCACCGGGAGATTATTTTGATCTGAAAGGACAATTGGCGAATGATATCAATGCAATTGAAAATAACAAACAGATTTTGTATCTCAATAGACTGAGGTTATCTACTTTATTGAATGTAGATGAAACAAGTCTGGGCGAGTTGAAAGCAATCGAATTTAAACAAGATGCCGAAATTAAAACTGCAGCGCAATTGTTTGATGCCGCTAGTGAGAATTTGCCAATTATACCAGCACTGGATTGGCGGATCAAGGCTGCTGAACGCAATATTAAAGTAGTGAAATCAAATTATTGGCCATCCTTGTCTTTCAGTGCAGGTTTATCAACAAATTATTCAAACGGTGCTGATTTTGGTTATTTTAAGCAATTCAACAATAATTTAGGAAAGTCAATTGGACTCAATTTAAACATTCCGATTTTCAATCATCTTGCTGTATATAATCAAGTGAAATTAGCTAAATTAGATCTGGAATCTGCCAAATTTCAAAAAGATGTTAGTCTCAATGAATTACGTACCGAGACGGCTAAGGCTGTTTTTAATTTGAAGAATGTCAGTAATAACATCGTTCAATTGCAAGAACAGCAACAAAGTTATTCGGAATCATTTCGTATTGCACAGGTACATTTTGAGGCAGGAAATAGCAATTCCGTACTGTTCTTAACAGCAAAGAATAAATTGGACAGTAGTCAGATTCAGTTGCTTGTGAAGCAATATGAATGGTTGCTTCAAAAATATATCAATGATTATTATGCAGGCTCGTTAAATTTATAGTTATCTTAGTATCTGAATAAAAGCATGTATGAGTATTCTTTTATAATTATTAACAATAAATTACTCATGATAACCTCATTGCCAGTGCAGAACAAATTATTTTAATGAAGAAATCAGCAGTTTTAGTCGTCGATGATGACCATGATTTATTAACAGCAGCACGTATATTGCTGAAGCCCAAAGTGAGCCATGTGCAAGTAGAATCTAATCCAGAAAATCTCATGGGGCATCTGGATAAGATGTCTTACGATCTGGTTTTACTGGATATGAATTTCAAAAGTACAATCAATACGGGTAATGAAGGGTTGTTCTGGTTGTCACGGATAAAAGAAAAATATCCAAATATTCGGGTTATCATGATTACAGCGTATGGAGCTGTTGACCTAGCCGTGAAATCGCTCAAACAGGGGGCTTCAGATTTCGTGGTAAAACCATGGATTAACGAACATCTATTGGCTACAATAGAAAGTGCACTGACAGAAAATAAAAATCAAGACAAAAAAGTTAAAAATTCGCTTTTAACGTTGGACGGTGTGCCCGATTTAATTGGACAGTCGGTCGTAATGGATGAGTTGCAATATAAGTTAGAGAAGATTGCTCCGACAGATGCAAACATATTGATTTTAGGAGAAAATGGTACAGGAAAGGATCTGATCGCACAGGCCATTCAGAAACGTTCACTTCGTGCCAATGATGTCTATGTGAAAGTTGACGTAGGCTCTTTAACGGAAAGTTTGTTTGAAAGCGAATTGTTTGGATATAAAAAGGGAGCTTTTACGGATGCACGGGAAGATCGTCAAGGTCGGTTTGAAACAGCCAATGGAGGGACTTTGTTTTAGATGAAATTGGAAATATCTCGCTGCAGCAACAGTCTAAATTATTGACCGTCCTTCAAAATCGTTATGTGACGCCATTAGGATCACATCAGATGATTCCTGTCGATATCCGCCTCATAACAGCTACAAATGCTGGCTTGAAAGTACTTGCGGATGAAAATAGGTTCCGAAAAGATCTGATTTACCGGATCAATACTGTAGAAATACAGGTTCCACCTTTACGACATAGGGGACATGACATTCAACTTCTCGCAGAACATTTTTTAAACGTTTATGCTAAGAAATATAATAAACGGATTGACGGATTTGAAGCAGATGCCATAAAAAAACTCTTTTCTTATCATTTTCCGGGTAATGTACGAGAATTACAATACAGCATTGAACGCGCGGTGATTATGGCCGACCAAGCGAGTATTAGCGGTAACGATATCTTTTTTCCCCAATTGAGCAACAGCCCGAAGAAAGTTCATTTGACACGAGCATTGCTGGTACAAATTTGGAAGAATTAGAAAGAAAAGCGATTAAAGCGGCGATAGACCGATTTAATGGAAATATAAGTAAAGCAGCAAAGGAGTTGGGACTGACACGGGCAGCCTTATACAGAAGATTGGAAAAATATGATATCTAAAGAATGAAAGGTAATCGATTCTTTAATCTAGTTAAATTACTGATTTTGTTGGCAGGATGTGTGATCGATGCCTTTCTGGTGTTTAAGGGTTTTTATACCTATGCTGTTTTGATTTTTATTCTGCTTGCCTGCTTAGCTTACAGCATCTATCAGCAAATCCACTTTTTATCGCAGCAAGTGGTCGAGTTTTCCGAGGCGGTGAAATACCATGATTTTACACGTAGATTCGTTGTTAAAAATGCGAAATCAACGGAAGGTAGACTTTTTACCTCTTTTAATCAGATTAACGACACCTATAAGGAGATCAGCATGGATAAGGAGATCCAGCATCAATATCTCGACAGGGTTATTAATATGCTAAATTCGGCTATTATATTCTATCAATTGGACAACGGAAAAGTGATGTGGGTAAATGATGCTTTTAAGCAATTGTTTCATATGCCGCATCTAGGAAATATTTCTGCCCTGAAGAAAAAACACGAAGAATTGTACGAAAAGACCATGCGTTTGGATGTTGGACAGCAACAAATGGAATCTGTACAGTCAAAAAAAGGAAAGATAAAGTTGCTTATTCAGAGTTCCAGCTTTGAAACACAAGACGCAGTCTTTCGGATTGTCGTCTATCAAAACATCAATGAAGCGATGGATGAGACCGAAACGAAAGCCTGGCAAAAGCTTTTAAGGGTGTTGACGCATGAAATCATGAATTCAATTGCTCCGATCAGTTCGCTAGCAGAGACTTTAAACGGAAGGCTAAATCATTTCAGAGGACAGGAAGATATAGAGGATTTAAAAGTAGGAATTTCGACCATCCAGCGCAGAAGTCAGGGACTTTTGCATTTCGCTAAAAGCTACAGGATGATCAATAAGGTCGACGAGCCTTTGCTGGTTCCCATTTCTGCGGCACAGCTTTTTGAACATATTTACCAATTATTGGAACCGACAATTCTTCAAAAGAATGTGGATGTAGATATTATTCTGAAGAATACGCGCTTGGTTCTTCACGCTGATGTTAATCTGATTGAACAGGTTATCATCAATTTGATGTTAAATGCTATTGACGCAGTTAAATTAAATGACAATCCATATATCAGTCTTTCTGCCATAGAAGCCGACGGTAAGATACAGGTAAGGATTGAAGATAATGGAATTGGTATACCCAGTGATTTGCAAGAACAAATTTTTACACCATTTTTTACAACAAAGAAGACCGGTACAGGTGTTGGCTTGACATTGAGCAAGCAGATCATGCTGTTGCACAAAGGGACGATTTTTGTTAATAGTGAAGAAGGAAAAGGAAGTGTTTTTATTTTACAGTTTTAAGTTATTTCTTGCTATTGACTCATTTTATCGCTAACAGTTCTCCGCTGGTTAGTCCTATGTTTCTGTGTTTTATCATCAACCATTCACGAATGTTCCATGTGAAATATTTCCTGTTTTATATCTTTTTAGAGAAACGAAGGTAGATCATGTTGTTTCTTAATAGGAAATATGTGTAGGCCTTATTATTATTTTCTAAAGGATTTATAGAGCTTTTCTAGAGGTTTGATAGAGGGTTCATAGAGGTAAAGCTCTATAAACCCTCTATTAATACTAAGTAAAATTAGTATAAACGCTAAAGAAATGTCCAATATGCTATACAGGTGATCCAAATATGTATAACTCTATGTACATTTGTTCTCGAAATGCAGTTTTATCTAAAATATTTACGCCATTACTTAATCTCTCATAGTCGTCATGGGACTCATTCACCTTTTGTATATAAATTGGTTGATGAAGTTCTTTATCGAAAACCTACTGTTGAACAGTTGGATGCTGTACCATTATTTTATAAGAGAGCAGGGAAGAGGGCTATTAAAAAATATTTATTTCTAGAACGTTTTTTTGGGACATTTGCCTTTAAAACCTTTAAAATAAGAGGTAAATTGGTCCAGCAGGATCTTTTAGAATTGTTTGGGCAAATTAGAAGAGATGACTTCCCTAGAGTTATTTATTATATTGATACCGATGAGGATTATCTATCTGTATTGGATGATGTTGATGAACATGCTATTTTAATCATTGAAGAGCCACATGCTTCTAAAAACCATGAAAAATACTGGAACCTACTAAAACAAGCTGAAAAGGTAGTTGTGACTATTGATCTTTTCCATTTAGGATTGGTTTTTTTTAAAAAAGGTCAAAGAAAAGAAGATTTTGTCATTCGTTTTTAAAAGAAGGGGTATTTATGAAATTGATCATCTCTTATTAGGAAAAGATGATCAATTAATTATTGGTATTTTATTTTAAAATGCTTCGCTAAGAGAAAGGTAGAATCCCGATTGTCTTTTTTCTCCAGGCCTCTGTTCACCGTAAGCGTAATCAATTCGAATATTACTATTATGTTCTAAGCTGAAAAAATAACGAAATCCTCCTCCATACGATGGAATAAATCGAGCATTATACTCTTTTGAAAAGACAGATCCCACACCTGTAAAGGCTGCTGCTGCAAATCTGGGATGAAAGCGGTAACGTAATTCCGCTTGCGATGCCAGGTAGTTCTTATCTTTATACCGACCGATATAATAACCCCGCATCATCATGTCTCCGCCTAAATCTCTATAGGCGTAATATGGAATGGTTTTGCCAAAGGTAGATCTATAAATAGCCTGAGCAGCCAATGTTAGTTTGGGATGAATAGGAAAAAATGCACGCAGATCAGCGTCAAAATTGCCACCTTCAAAATCTTCTTTTGTCCATAGTTTTGGAGCATAAGCTAGTTTAGCTCTTGCGTAATATCCTTGAGTCGTGTAAGATACATTGTTTCTGCTGTCAAATAGCTGTGAAATACCCAGCAGTAACTGCTGTCCACCATTTTTCCTAGTAACGATGCGTCGTCAAAGATACCGTCTATTTCCTTGTCCTTAAATTGTACATAGTCATATTGTATATTGACACCAGCATAATATTTGGACGCAATTCTTTTTTCTACTTCTAATTTGACACGGAAAAGTTTCTGACTGATAAGATCTTCGTCAGCTTTTTTTGTATCCATACCTATACCATAGTAATTCGAGGGCCAATTGCGGTACCGGATCTCTGAAATAATATGATAATCATTATTATCTGTCCAAATATCAGCCTGTAGTTTAATATTTGATTGTTTTTTAGTTGTATAGGTACCCATTAATAAAATGTTTGATGACCTAATACTTGAATCTTTTTTGTTAAAATAGAAATTGTAATTGCTGGCGATGCCATATTCAGCACCTGTTTCTTGCGCATAACCCAAAGCCGGCAATACCATGAATACGCCAGATCTTGTTGAGTCCTTTGAGGTCGAAAAAACTTTTTTTGTAACTTTTTCTATTATATTTTGAGCTTTTACAATATGTGTATCGGTGATGAAAACAATGAATAGTATTGAAACTAGTATTTTGATCACTTTACGCTGATCTCGATTTTGCATGGCCAAACTTAGATAAATTTGTTTTATTTACAATTTTAATTGCGTCATATAGATAACAAATTTATCGATTAACATTTATTTTTTAGGCTTTATGTTTGCTGTTCTGTTCTTGATCCCGAGCTGTCAAGGATAATAATCTAGTAGATGAAATACCGAATTTTGCACCAGCGTTATTAATTGTCTTATTTCGCTTGAAATTTATTTATCTGCGTATCAGTAGTGTTGTGAAAAAGTAGCGTTTTTTTTAAAAAAATATTTTTGTAATGTGGGTTTAGTGTATATCTTTGCATCAGCAAACAAGGAAATAGCGATGCTAACACAGAAGTTTGATAGTTCTTTTAAGAGTGAAAAAAAATAAAAAAAAAGCTTGCAAGTGTCAAAATTAAAATAGATATTTGCACTCGCTAAACAAAAGAAATTGCGTTTGGAGATTAAAAAAGCTTTTAAATAAAGATGCCTCTTTAGCTCAGCTGGTAGAGCAACTGACTTGTAATCAGTAGGTCATTGGTTCGATTCCGATAAGAGGCTCAAACATAACTTTAGAGTTATGGGGGGGTTCCAGAGCGGTCAAATGGGACGGACTGTAAATCCGTTACTTCGGTTTCGAAGGTTCGAATCCTTCTCCCCCCACACTAAGCAGTTAGCGTACTGTTGGTGACGAAAGTCTAAGAAAAACGCAAAAAAAGCGAAAGTAGCTCAGTTGGTAGAGCGATAGCCTTCCAAGCTATAGGTCGCGAGTTCGAACCTCGTCTTTCGCTCAAATTTTTAAGTCTTGATTTTTAGTCTCTGTCTTCTTTGATAATATTATATCTAAAGGTGGGGGCATTAATCTGTAGATAGGATTTTCGAAAAGCCGAAGTAGCTCAGGGGTAGAGCACTTCCTTGGTAAGGAAGAGGTCGTGGGTTCAAATCCCATCTTTGGCTCGTACAACATTGTATAACAAGTATAGAAATATTTATAATTACTAATTCGCATAAACATGGCAAAAGAGAAATTTGACCGTAGTAAACCACACTTAAACATTGGTACAATCGGTCACGTTGACCACGGTAAAACTACTACAACTGCAGCTATTACTAAAGTATTAGCAGACGCAGGTTTATCAGAAGCTCGTTCATTTGATTCAATTGACTCTGCTCCTGAAGAAAAAGAGCGTGGTATCACTATTAATACTGCACACGTTGAGTACTCAACTGCTTCACGTCACTATGCACACGTTGACTGTCCAGGTCACGCCGATTACGTGAAAAACATGGTAACTGGTGCTGCTCAGATGGATGGCGCTATCATCGTAGTTGCTGCTACTGATGGTCCTATGCCTCAAACGCGTGAGCACATCTTATTAGGTCGTCAAGTAGGTATTCCTGCTATTGTTGTTTTCTTAAACAAAACTGACTTAGTAGATGATGAAGAATTATTAGATTTAGTTGAAATGGAAGTTCGTGAATTATTATCATTCTACGATTATCCAGGAGATGATGTTCCAGTAATTAAAGGTTCTGCTTTAGGTGCTCTTAACGGTGAGCCTGAGTGGGTTGCTAAAATCATGGAATTAATGGATGCTGTTGATAGCTACATTCCAATCCCTCCACGTTTAACTGAATTGCCTTTCTTAATGCCAGTAGAGGATGTATTCTCGATCACAGGTCGTGGTACAGTAGCTACAGGTCGTATTGAAAGAGGTGTAATCAACTCTGGAGATCCAGTTGAGATCTTAGGTATGGGTGCTGCTGAAGGTTTGAAATCTACAGTAACAGGTGTTGAGATGTTCCGTAAATTTTGGATTACGGTGAGGCTGGTGATAACGTAGGTTTATTATTACGTGGTATTGAGAAAACTGATATCCGTCGTGGTATGGTTATCGTTAAACCAGGTTCAGTAACTCCACACGATTACTTCAAAGCTGAGGTTTACGTATTATCAAAAGCTGAAGGTGGACGTCACACTCCATTCTTTAACAAATACCGTCCTCAATTCTATTTCCGTACAACAGATGTTACAGGTGAAATCACTTTAGCTGAAGGTACTGAGATGGTAATGCCAGGTGATAACGTAACGATTACTGTTAAGTTGATCTCTGCTATTGCTATGGAAAAAGGTTTACGTTTCGCTATCCGTGAAGGTGGTAGAACTGTAGGTGCTGGTCAGGTAACTGAAATTTTATAGTCTTTAAAGATTCTAGAATCACATATAATAAGCTAATCAGTTCATACTGATTAGCTTATTTTTCAGTCTGAAATATTGATTAAAAAACAATAAAAAAAGATTAAAAAAATTTGCAGGGAATAGTTAAAAACACTATATTTGCATCATCAAAATAAGATAATACACGGGAATAGTTCAACGGTAGAATAGAGGTCTCCAAAACCTTTGATCAGGGTTCGAATCCTTGTTCCCGTGCTTAATAAATAAACTGAAAATGGCAAAAGTACTTGATTTTTTTAAAGACTCTTATGTCGAAATTACAGAGAAGGTTACTTGGCCTACTTGGGGTCAATTACAGAACTCCGCTGTGATTGTACTTGTTGCTTCTGTTATAATAGCATTATTGGTTTTTGTAATGGATAAAGCTTCAAGTAACGTATTAGAGTTATTGTACGGTATTGCTTCTTAATTTCATCAAACATTATTTATGGCAGATCAAAGTTTAAAATGGTACGTAGTTCGTGCAGTGAGTGGTAAGGAGAAGAAGGTAAAGCAATATATCGATGCCGAAGTTAGCCGTTTAGGAATTGAGCATTTGATTACTCAAGTGTTGATTCCGATGGAGAAGTACTATTTGATGCGTGATGGAAAGAAAGTGGCTAAAGAGCGTAACTACTATCCTGGATACGTTTTGCTAGAGGCTGCTTTAGATGGTGAGTTGGAACACATTATAAAAGGAGTTAATAGTGTCATTGGATTTTTAGGGGATAAAGCAGGTAATGCTATTCCGTTGCGCCAAGCTGAGGTTAATCGTATTCTAGGTAAAGTAGATGAGATGGCTGAGCAAGGTGAGACAATTAATGTACCATATTACGTTGGTGAGACAGTGAAAGTGAATGATGGTCCATTTAATGGTTTCACAGGTGAGATAGAAGAAGTTCATGAAGATAAGAAAAAACTGATTGTGATGGTGAAAGTTTCGGAAGAAAAACACCATTGGAATTAAACTACATGCAAGTAGAAAAAGAATAATAAAAAGAGCAAAGTACAACTTTGCTCTTTTTATGTTAAAATAAATTTGCAAATAGATTTAATTCTATATATCTTTGCACCTCATTTGGTGGTTAAACGCAAGTTAATAACCAGGTGAAATAATAAATGTTACGTTATTTGCTTCCAACTTACTAACAAACATTTAATAATTTAATTCAAAACAAGATGGCAAAAGAAGTCAGTGCGTTAGTAAAATTACAAGTTAAGGGCGGAGCTGCGAATCCATCTCCACCAGTAGGACCTGCTTTAGGTGCTAAAGGTGTGAACATTATGGATTTCTGTAAACAGTTCAACGCTCGTACGCAAGACAAACCAGGAAAAGTATTGCCTGTTGTCATTACAGTTTACGCTGATAAATCTTTTGATTTTATCATTAAAACTCCACCAGTTGCTATTCAATTGAAAGAAACTGCGGGTTTAAAAAGCGGTTCAGGTGAGCCTAACCGTAAGAAAGTAGCTTCAGTTACTTGGGAACAAGTAGAAGTTATTGCTAAAGATAAAATGGTAGATTTAAACGCGTTTACTTTAGATGCTGCTATGAGAATGGTAGCTGGGACAGCACGTAGTATGGGGATTACTGTAGCAGGTAATGCTCCTTGGAACAATTAATTAAGAAATCAATTTAAGAAAAGTGGCTAGATTAACAAAAAATCAAAAAGCGGCACTATCCAAAATTGAAGCTGGTAAAGCATACTCTTTAAAAGAAGCTGCGGCTTTAGTTAAAGAAATCTCATTGACCAAATTCGATGCTTCTGTGGATATCGACGTTCGTTTAGGCGTAGATCCCCGTAAGGCAAATCAAATGGTTCGTGGTATTGCAACTTTACCTCACGGAACTGGTAAAACTGTACGTGTTTTAGTTTTATGTACTCCTGATAAGGAAGAAGAAGCTAAAGCAGCAGGTGCTGACTTCGTGGGTTTAGATGAGTATATCAGTAAAATTGAAGGCGGTTGGACTGACGTTGATATCATTATTACAATGCCTAGTGTGATGGCTAAAGTAGGTAAATTGGGTCGTATTTTAGGTCCAAGAAACTTAATGCCAAATCCTAAAACTGGAACTGTAACTACAGAAGTAGGTAAAGCAGTGACAGATGTTAAAGGCGGTAAGATTGATTTCAAAGTTGATAAAACTGGTATCATCCATACTTCAGTTGGTAAAGCGTCGTTCGATGCAGACAAAATTTATGAAAACGCATTAGAGGTATTACAAACTATCTCTCGTTTGAAACCGTCTGCAGCAAAAGGAACATACTTTAAAAGCATTCACATTTCATCAACTATGAGTCCTGGTATTCATATTGAGACTAAATCAGTAGCGGGTATTTAATCATGAGAAAAGAAGAAAAACAAGAAATTGTTCAAGCTCTTGCCGAGCAGATTAAATCTTACGGTAATTTCTATATTACTGACACTTCTGAATTATCGGTTGAAAAAGTGAACGGCATTCGTCGCAAGTGTTTCGAAGGTGGTATTGAAATTAAAGCTGTTAAAAACACTTTAATCAAAAAAGCATTAATTGAAGCTGGTGTTGATTCAGAAGAAATTATTGGCGCATTGAAAGGTGCATCTACAATGATGTTTTCTGAGGTAGCAAATGCTCCAGCAAAATTAATTCAAGCTTTACGTAAAGAAGGTGATAAACCTTTGTTAAAAGCTGCTTATATTCAAGAAACTGCATTCATAGGTGACAATCAGTTGAAAGCATTAGTGAGTCTTAAATCTAAAAATGAACTCATCGCTGACGTTATCGCTGCATTGGAATCTCCTGCTAAGAATGTTATTTCAGCTCTTCAATCGGGTGGAAATACAATTTCAGGTTTAGTAAAAGCTTTAGAGCAAAGAGGTTAACGAATACTCTTTTAAAATAAAACATTCGTACTATTAATAATAACAATTTTTCATAACGACATTCAAAAATTCAAAATAAAATGGCAGATTTAAAACAACTTGCTGAGCAGTTAGTAAACTTGACAGTAAAAGAAGTTAAAGAACTAGCTGATATCTTAAAAGACGAGTACGGTATCGAGCCTGCTGCTGCTGCTGTTGCAGTTGCTGCTGCTCCAGCTGAAGCTGCTGCTGCTGAAGAGAAAACATCTTTCGATGTTATCTTGAAAGAAGCTGGTGGTGCTAAATTAGCTGTAGTTAAATTAGTAAAAGATTTAGCTGGATTAGGCTTGAAAGAAGCTAAAGATTTAGTAGACGGTGCTCCTAAAGAAGTTAAAACTGGTGTTTCTAAAGACGAAGCACAAGCGTTGAAACAACAATTAGAAGAAGCTGGAGCTGTTGTTGAGATTAAATAATCTTAGCTAACAAGCCCTCAAAAGGTTTAGACTCTGACGTATTTTCGTTAGAGTCTATTCTTATTTATGATATTTGACTACTAGTCTATGTGTGTGCTGAACATAGTCGAGATGTAGTAATAACAGCATAGTTAAGCTCAGTTTTTTTAAAACTAAAATTCATATCCCCTTGGCAAACAATAATATTCAACAAGAAAGAGTAAATTTTGCGACAAGCAGGAAAGTTCTGGAATATCCAGATTTCTTAGATGTGCAATTGCAATCTTTCAAGGAGTTTTTTCAATTAGAAACTACTTCTGACAACCGCCATCAGGAAGGGCTGTTCAAGGTATTCTCGGAAAACTTCCCTATTTCTGATTCTAGAAACATTTTTGTGCTCGAGTTTTTGGATTATTTTATTGATCCTCCTCGCTATGATATACAAGAATGTATCGAACGTGGGTTAACTTATAGCGTTCCTCTAAAGGCGAAGTTAAAGTTATCATGTAATGATGAAGAACACGAAGATTTCGAAACTATTGTACAGGACGTATATTTGGGAACTATCCCATATATGACACCGAAAGGTACTTTCGTGATTAATGGTGCGGAACGCGTAATCGTATCTCAATTACACCGTTCACCTGGCGTTTTCTTTGGTCAAAGTAGACACACAAATGGTACTAAACTATATTCTGCAAGGGTAATTCCTTTTAAAGGATCTTGGATCGAGTTTGCAACTGACGTAAATAACGTTATGTATGCTTATATCGACCGTAAGAAAAAATTCCCAGTTACTACTTTATTACGTGCTATCGGTTATGATTCGGATAAGGATATCTTAGAATTATTTGATCTTGCTGATGAAGTAAAAGTTAGTAAATCTGGTCTTAAGAAATACGTTGGTCGTCGTTTGGCGGCAAGGGTATTGAAAAATGGATTGAAGATTTTGTTGATGAGGATACAGGTGAAGTTGTATCTATTGACCGTAATGAAATCATACTTGAACGTGAGACTGTTTTAGAAGAAGATCACATTGACTTGATCATCGATGCTGGAGTAAAATCTATTATTTTAGCGAAAGAAGATGCATCTAACAATGCGGACTATTCAATTATATATAACACATTACAAAAAGATACGTCTAACTCTGAGAAAGAGGCAGTAGAGCATATCTACCGTCAGTTACGTAACGCTGAACCACCTGATGAGGAAACTGCTCGTGGTATCATCGACCGTTTATTCTTCTCGGACAAACGTTACGATTTAGGGGATGTTGGTCGTTACCGCATTAACCGTAAATTGAAATTAAATACTCCTGATGAAACGAAGGTATTGACTCGTGAAGATATCATCGCTATCGTGAAGTATTTGATTAACTTAATCAACTCTAAAGCTGAGGTGGATGATATTGACCACTTATCTAACCGTCGTGTACGTACTGTAGGTGAGCAATTATACGCGCAATTTGGAGTAGGTCTTTCTCGTATGGCACGTACTATTCGTGAACGTATGAACATTCGTGATAATGAGGTTTTCACACCAACAGATTTAATTAATGCACGTACGTTATCGTCTGTTATTAATTCTTTCTTTGGTACTAACCAGTTATCACAGTTCATGGATCAAACGAACCCTCTTGCAGAGATCACGCACAAGCGTCGTCTTTCAGCTTTAGGTCCAGGTGGTCTTTCTCGTGAGCGTGCTGGTTTCGAGGTTCGTGACGTTCACTATACGCACTACGGTCGTTTGTGTACAATCGAAACTCCTGAGGGACCAAATATTGGTTTGATTTCGTCATTAGCTGTTCACGCTAAGATTAATAATTTAGGTTTTATCGAAACGCCATACCGTCGTGTTGAAGATGGTCGTGTTGTGGTTGAAGAACCTGTACATTATTTATCTGCTGAGGACGAAGATGAGAAAACAATCGGTCAAGCTAATGCACAATATGATGATAATGGTAATTTTATCGATGCTAAAGTAAAAGCTAGATATTTTGGTGATTTCCCGGTAATCGAACCTACACGTTTGGATTATATGGATGTTGCACCTAACCAGATTACGTCTATTGCGGCTTCATTAATTCCTTTCTTGGAGCATGATGATGCCAACCGTGCATTGATGGGATCAAACATGCAGCGTCAAGCTGTTCCAATTTTACGTCCACAAGCACCTATCGTAGGTACTGGTCTAGAAGGCCGTGTTGCGAAAGATTCTCGTACATTAATTAATGCAGAGGGTAATGGTGTAGTTGAGTATGTAGATGCGGATGAGATTAAAATTCGTTACGACCGTACAGATGATGACCGTTTAGTGTCATTTGATGACGACGTGAAAACATATAGATTGATCAAATTCAAGAAAACCAATCAGAATACTTGTATGAACTTAAAACCTATTGTAGGTAAAGGGCAACGTGTGACTAAAGGTCAGGTATTATGTGAAGGTTATGCCACTGAAAATGGTGAATTAGCATTAGGACGTAACTTGAAGTTGCATTCATGCCTTGGCAAGGATATAACTTTGAGGATGCGATCGTAATTTCTGAGCGTGTAGCAAAAGAAGACTGGTTTACTTCTCTTCATATTGAAGAGTTTGAATTGGAAGTTCGTGATACAAAACGTGGTGAAGAAGAATTAACAGCAGATATCCCTAACGTTTCGGAAGAGGCGACTAAAGACTTAGACGAAAACGGTATCATCCGTATTGGTGCTGAGGTTAATGGCGGTGATATCTTGATTGGTAAGATCACTCCAAAAGGTGAGTCTGATCCTTCTCCAGAAGAGAAATTATTACGTGCAATCTTTGGTGACAAAGCGGGTGACGTGAAAGATGCTTCATTAAAAGCTTCTCCTTCATTGAAAGGTGTTGTTATTGATACGAAGTTATTTGCACGCGCTAAGAAAATGTCAAAAGAAGTTGAGCGTAAAACATTAGAGAAATTAGAAACAGCACATGAAAGAGCTGTTAAGATTTTGAAAGAACGTTTAGTAGAGAAATTGTTTACAGTTGTAAATGGTAAAACTGCTCAAGGTATCTATAATGTATATAAAGAATTATTAGTAGCGAAAGGAGCTAAGTTTACACAAAAAATCTTAGCTGAATTAGACTACAATAACATCAACCCTACAGGTTGGACAACTGACGAAGATAAGAATGAAATGATTAAAGCTTCTTTACACTTCTATAACATTAAGTTAAACGAAGAGTTAGGTGCTTTCAAACGTGATAAATTCGCAGTTTCTGTCGGTGATGAATTGCCATCAGGTATCGTTCAAATGGCTAAAGTTTACGTTGCTAAGAAACGTAAATTGAAAGTAGGAGATAAGATGGCTGGTCGTCACGGTAATAAAGGTATTGTTGCACGTATTGTACGTGATGAAGATATGCCTTTCTTAGATGATGGAACACCAGTAGATATCGTGTTAAACCCATTAGGTGTACCTTCTCGTATGAACTTAGGACAGATTTACGAAACTGTTTTAGGTTGGGCTGGTCAAAAATTAGGTGTTAAATTTGCAACTCCTATTTTCGACGGTGCTGAAAAAGAAGAGGTAGAAGACTGGGTAGCTAAAGCTGGTTTACCTGCTTCAGGTAGAACTTACTTGTACAATGGTTTAACGGGTGAGCGTTTTGACCAACCAACTACAGTTGGTGTGATCTATATGTTAAAATTAGGACACATGGTTGATGATAAGATGCACGCTCGTTCGATCGGACCATACTCATTGATTACACAACAACCATTGGGTGGTAAAGCTCAATTCGGGGGTCAGCGTTTTGGTGAGATGGAAGTTTGGGCATTAGAGGCATTTGGTGCATCTAATATCCTACAAGAAATCTTGACTGTGAAATCGGATGATGTTGTTGGTCGTGCGAAAACTTACGAGGCTATCGTAAAAGGAAACAATTTACCAACTCCATCTGTACCAGAATCGTTTAACGTATTGGTACATGAGTTACGTGGTTTAGGTTTAGATATCACATTGGATTAATTAAGCAAAGTGAAGTTTTAGTGATCGCTATGATCACTAAAACTTCTTCATAAAGCTTTAACTTTTGAATAAGTATGTCTTACAAAAAAGATAATAAAATTAAAAGCAACTTTACATCAATTACTGTAAGCTTGGCGTCTCCAGAAACAATTTTAGAGCGTTCAAGTGGTGAAGTTGTAAAACCGGAAACGATTAACTATCGTACCTACAAACCAGAACGTGATGGTTTATTCTGTGAGCGTATCTTTGGTCCTGTAAAGGATTATGAATGTCACTGTGGTAAATACAAACGTATCCGTTATAAAGGTATCGTATGTGACCGTTGTGGTGTTGAAGTTACGGAGAAAAAAGTACGTCGTGAGCGTATGGGACACATTTCATTAGTGGTTCCTGTTGCTCATATCTGGTACTTCCGTTCTCTTCCAAATAAAATTGGTTATTTATTAGGTCTTCCTACCAAGAGACTAGACATGATTATCTACTACGAAAGATATGTAGTTATTCAGGCTGGTATTAAAGAGGACGATGGTATCAACTATATGGACTTCTTGACTGAAGAAGAATATTTAGATATTTTAGATACATTACCGAAAGAAAATCAATATTTAGATGACAACGATCCTCAAAAGTTCGTTGCTAAAATGGGTGCTGAAGCGTTAGAAGAATTATTGAAACGTATTGATTTAGATAAATTATCTTATGATTTACGTCATCAAGCGGCTAACGAAACTTCTCAACAACGTAAAAATGAGGCTTTAAAGCGTCTTCACGTTGTAGAAGCATTCCGTGGTTCTAGAGACCGTATTGAGAATCGTCCGGAGTGGATGATTGTTAAAATCGTTCCTATTATTCCACCGGAATTGCGTCCATTAGTGCCTTTAGATGGTGGTCGTTTTGCGACTTCAGATTTAAATGATTTATACCGTCGTGTTATTATCCGTAATAACCGTTTGAAACGTTTAATTGAAATCAAAGCTCCAGAAGTAATTTTACGTAATGAAAAACGTATGTTACAAGAGGCTGTAGATTCATTATTCGATAACTCACGTAAAGTTAACGCAGTGAAAACTGAAGGTAACCGTGCGTTGAAATCATTATCTGATATCTTAAAAGGTAAACAAGGTCGTTTCCGTCAAAACTTATTGGGTAAACGTGTGGATTATTCGGCTCGTTCGGTAATCGTCGTTGGACCTCACTTGAAATTGCACGAGTGTGGTATACCTAAAGATATGGCAGCAGAACTTTACAAACCGTTTATCATTCGTAAGATGATCGAACGTGGTATCGTTAAAACTGTAAAATCGGCTAAGAAAATTGTAGATCGTAAAGATCCTGTTGTTTGGGATATTTTAGAAAACGTGTTGAAAGGTCACCCTGTATTATTAAACCGTGCACCTACGCTTCACAGATTGGGTATTCAAGCTTTCCAACCTACTTTAGTAGAGGGTAAAGCAATTCAATTACACCCATTAGTGTGTACAGCGTTCAACGCCGATTTGATGGTGACCAGATGGCAGTCCACTTACCTTTAGGTAATGCTGCAGTTTTGGAAGCACAAGTTTTAATGTTGGCTGCCCACAATATCTTAAATCCTGCAAATGGTTCACCAGTAACAGTACCATCTCAGGATATGGTTTTGGGTCTTTATTATATTACTAAAGGCCGTAAGAGCACACCAGACCATATCGTTCATGGTGAAGATATGATTTTCTATTCTGCTGAAGAGGTAATTATCGCTTTAAATGAGAAGAAAATTGATTTGCATGCTTTTATTAAGGTAAAAACTAAAATCAGAACAAAAGACGGTAGTATTGTTGATACGTTATTAGATACAACAGTTGGTCGTGTTATCTTCAACCAGGTTGTACCTCATGAAGTAGGTTTTATCAATGAGTTATTAACGAAGAAATCTTTGCGTAATATCATTGGAGAAATTGTGAAAACTACGGGTATGGCTCGTGCTGCACAGTTCTTGGACGATATGAAGGAATTAGGTTTCCAAACGGCCTTCAAAGGTGGTTTATCGTTTAACTTGCAAGATTTGAACATTCCTGCTGCTAAAACTGACTTAATTCAACAAGCTACTAACGAAGTTGAAGAAGTAATGAATAACTATAACATGGGTTTCATTACTAACAACGAGCGTTATAATCAAATTATCGATATCTGGACACGTATCAACAATAAGTTGACATCACACGTAATGGATATCTTATCGAATGACAACCAAGGTTTCAACTCCGTATATATGATGCTTGATTCTGGGGCGCGTGGTTCGAAAGAGCAAATTCGTCAGTTGTGTGGTATGCGTGGTTTGATGGCTAAACCTCAGAAATCTGGTTCAGCTGGTGGTGAAATTATTGAGAATCCGATTTTATCAAACTTTAAAGAAGGACTTTCAGTATTAGAGTACTTTATCTCTACCCACGGTGCGCGTAAAGGTCTTGCCGATACGGCATTGAAAACTGCCGATGCGGGTTACTTAACACGTCGTTTACATGACGTTGCACAGGATATGATTGTTATTACGCAAGACTGTGGAGGTTTAAGAGGTATTTACACAACTGCATTAAAAGATAACGATGATGTTGTAGAACCGTTATATGATCGTATTTTAGGTCGTGTTTCATTGTACAATGTATATGATCCTGAAACAGGTGAATTACTCGTTTCTGAAAATGAAGATATTGAAGAAGCTGTTGCTGAACGTATTGAAGCTTCAGGTATTGAGGGTGTTGAGATCCGTACTGTATTAACATGTGAGTGTAAACGCGGTGTATGTGCTAGCTGTTACGGTCGTAACTTGGCATCTGGTAAACGTGTTCAATTGGGTGAGGCTGTCGGTGTAATTGCTGCGCAATCAATTGGTGAGCCAGGTACACAGTTAACGCTTCGTACGTTCCACGTCGGTGGTACGGCTTCTAACATTGCTGCTGAGTCACAAATATCTTCTAAATATGCTGGTACTGTAGAATTTGAAAATCTACGTACAGTATCTCAAGAAGGTGAAGACGGTACGCATCAAGTAGTATTGGGTCGTTCAGGTGAGATTAAAATTTTGGATGAAACTAAAAAAGTTGTATTCCAACAAAATATCCCTTACGGTTCTCAATTATTCGTTGAAGAAGGAAATCAAGTAGCTAAGGGTGATAAATTAGTATCATGGGATCCATACAATGCTGTTATTATCTCTGAGTTTGCCGGTAAAGTTGAATTTGATGCAATTGTTGAAGGTGTAACTTTCCGCGAAGAGTCAGATGAGCAAACGGGTCACAAAGAGAAAGTAATTATTGAAACTCGTGATAAAACGAAGAATCCTGCTATTAAGATTTTAGATAAAAAAGGTGAAGTAATTCGTACATATAACATTCCAGTAGGAGCTCACGTTTCTGTATCGGACGGTGTAACTGTTAAAGAAGGTGGTATCTTGGTTAAGATTCCTCGTTCTACAGGTAAAACGCGAGATATTACAGGGGGTCTACCTCGTGTAACAGAATTATTTGAAGCGCGTAATCCTTCTAATCCAGCAGTTGTAACTGAGATTGATGGTGTTGTAACTTTAGGTGGTGTTAAACGTGGTAACCGTGAGATCTCTATTGAGTCACGCGATGGCCAGATTAAGAAATACTTAGTTCCACTTTCGAAACATATCTTAGTACAGGATAATGACTTTATTAAAGCAGGTATGCCTTTATCGGATGGTTCGATCTCTCCAGCAGATATCTTATCAATTAAAGGTCCTTCAGCAGTACAGCATTATATCGTAAATGGTATTCAAGAGGTTTACCGTCTTCAAGGTGTGAAAATTAATGATAAACACTTTGAGACGATTGTTCACCAAATGATGCAGAAAGTGAATATTGAAGATCCAGGAGATACGCGTTTCTTAGAAAAAGAAGCAGTTAACAAATGGGATTTCATGGAAGAAAACGATTCACTTTACGACAAGAAGTTGTAGTTGAAGCAGGTGACTCTAATGACTTACGTCCAGGACAGATCGTTTCATTACGTAGATTACGTGAAGAAAACTCAAGCTTGAGACGTCGTGATCAAAAACTAGTAGAGGTACGTGATGCTATTCCAGCAACTTCAAGTCCTTTATTACAAGGTATAACTAGAGCTTCGTTAGGAACGAAATCATTTATCTCTGCAGCATCATTCCAAGAGACTACTAAAGTCTTGAACGAAGCAGCTATTGCAGGTAAACGTGATAATTTATTAGGATTGAAAGAGAATGTAATTGTGGGTCACTTGATCCCTTCAGGTACAGGTCTTCGTCAATACGGTAATATTATCGTTGGTTCACGTGAAGAATATGATCAATTATTAGCTTCGAAAGAAGAAGATTAATAATTTTTAATAATACGTAAAAGGGTTGCAGATTTTATTTGCAACCCTTTTTTTGTTTAACATTATACTGCGACTCTTGTATATATGCCTGTTGTAGTTTTAACCTTGTTAAAGAATGAATGCTATTTGGTTTCAGTTACCTCTGGGTGAATAGGCATTTACTACTTTTTGAGAAACATCAGCAAAGCCTCAATCTAAGCATAGTATACTGAATTCAGTAGCAACAGAGGTTAACGGCTTAGTGTTGATGATCGTTCAACACCAGTTCGAATGTTTAGATAAAATAGTCTTCATCGGGTGTGGTTGAGCAGGGCGGGAGACTCAAGAAAATAGCACGACATGCTGCATTTGATAAATCGATGTGCGTTCCAGATAAGATTTTCGTTCATTACGTAAAGGTTTTTGTTACGGATAAGATGTAAGTGAAGATCTTTTGATGCTCCACATATCGGGTGCTAAAAGTTAGACTACTGAAATGTACATTCCCTATTAAATGATCGGCTATTTCCCGTTAATTATAAAAGATCTGCATTAAATGCTTATCTGAGCACGTCTGTAGTGGGCGCGAATCATTGTTTTTCTCAGATTAGCGAATATTTTTTGAGCATTATACCAATATATATTATGGGATTGCAGCAATTAGTTATTGAAATGGAGTTCAAGTATAGCAGTCAAAAATACCTTGTAAAAGAAGGAATCAGTCCTTTTTTATTCCAGATGTCTTGCTATAGATCTATAGCTTATAAATGAATCACCCAATGTTACAGTTAGTTAACCTTATTATTTAGAAATAAGCGAAAAAAGATTAGGAATGTGATTCGTAAAAGCCTATCTTGCACCACTCCGCAAGGGAGGAACGGCTGATCCGAAAAGGATAGGCACTGAAAAAG
>NZ_ASZT02000060.1:0-29862 GCF_001006065.1 Sphingobacterium sp. IITKGP-BTPF85 | reverse complement strand
AAAACGTGGAGCCATTGAAGCTAACCCATCAATAGAAGCTTATCGTGCATATTACAAACTAGCTTTATCAGGAAAAGAAGAACCTGCAAGCCTACTTGCCGATTATTACAACACCAACTATGCATACAGTAATGAAGCTTACAACAAAGGCCAGGTACTAGCAGTACAGTTGGGTTATATTATCGGTAAAGATAACTTGGACAAAACATTTTTAGAATTCTATAAACAATGGAAATTCAAACATCCAACACCGAATGATTTTAAAAGAATTGCAGAAAATATATCAGGAATCAATCTGAAATGGTACTTCAACCTCTTTATAAACACAACTCGTAAGATTGATTATGCAATCAAAACGGTTACCGATAACGAAATTATCTTACAGAACAAATCCGACTTTGCAATGCCTATTGATCTATTAGTAACCTATGAAGATGGCACAAAAGAACTTTTCTATATCCCATTACGTGAAATGAGAGGCGAAAAGCCATCGGAAAACTTCAAGATATACGAAGGTATTAAAAGAACAACATTGGAAGACTGGAACTGGACACAGCCATCCTATGAGATCAATTTAACAAAAAAACCAGCAAAAGTAATCATTGATCCATCGCTACGCTTAGCAGATATTGAATCCAACGACAATATCTGGGAAAAGAAATAACATAAAAATAAGAGGCCGGTTAATAAACCGGCCTCTTATTTTTATGTTAATCTTCCCGACTTCCATCATCAGCCATGCGCACAATCTTCGGAGAGAAACTCGCGATAATATCTACCAGATCTTCTTGCGCAGCCATCACCTCGTGAATATTTTTATAAGCCATTGGTGCTTCATCCAATCCGGCACCGATTAAAGTGATACCATTATCCGACAACATGGATTTTAGATCTTTACGGGCTATGGTTTTTATAGCTTTCGTACGACTCATCAAACGTCCAGCACCATGAGAAGCCGAATGAATTGCCTCCTCTTTTCCTTTCCCTCGTACTAAGAAACCTGGAGTTGCCATCGATCCAGGAATAATACCCAGCACCCCTTTCGCGGCAGGAGTTGCTCCCTTCCGATGCACAATCACCTCCTCGCCTTGGTGTAACTCCTTCCATGCAAAATTATGATGATTTTCGATCATCGCCAATCGCTCTGCACCTAATGCCCTACCGATTTTCTCATGTATTACCTCGTGGCAAGCCGAAGCATAATCACCAGCAAGATTCATCGCTAACCAATACTCTTGCCCTTCCGCAGTATCTAAACTCATATAAGCCAAATTCTGAGCTTCATAAGGTAAAGAACAAAGCTTTTTAGCCAATTTAGTATAATGATCGGCAATAGTTGCGCCCAATCCCCTAGATCCCGAGTGCGTCAATAAAGCCACATATCGACCTTTCTCAATACCAAGTGTACGATCTGTTTCTTTAAACTCCATGACCCCAAATTCAACAAAGTGATTTCCCCCACCAGAAGAGCCTAACTGCGTCCAAGCCTTATCCTTTAATTGACGAATAAAATCATTCGCTTCAAAAGCTTTATTCGCTAATACAGCGTGGTCAACACGTTCATGTTTTAAATAACCATGTCCAGCACCAAATTTGGTATTATCCATAATCACTTTCTTATATAAATCATGATGCAGATAAAGATGCTCTTCGGGTACATCAAAAATTGACAATGCCATTCGACAACCGATATCAACACCCACACCATAAGGAATGACAGCATGATGAGTAGCCAATACCCCACCAATTGGCAAACCATATCCTTGATGCGCATCGGGCATTAATGCTCCTGCAACTGCAACAGGAAGCTTCATCGCTAGATCCATCTGGCGCAATGCCCCCTCTTCAATCTGTGACTCACCATAAATAGTGTATTGTTGTTTCCCCTCCTTTAAAGAAATCGTAGCTTTAGCTACTTCATCAACATTTAAAAGTGCTGACGCTAGCGACTTGAATAGCCCATCCTCCAAATAGCTATCCGGAGTGGCCAATACTTCTGCAAACTTCAACAACATCTCTTCACGGGTAAACCCTAATCTCTTTTTATTAATTTTCAATGCTTCACCTAAAGCAAAATTCTCTTCATAGCCTAAAGCAATTAAGTCATTGCCATTTATTCTTTTATTTTCCATCATGATCTTACTCAAATCCATTGTACTGAAACCATTGCTTACAGATTGACAATCTTTCACATCGGTTATTCATTTCTCTTAAGCAAGGAACAGCACCTCTTTACCGCTGTCCCCTGCGCCTCTTTATTTATACCTCCGTTTTACGCTAAAATAAAACGATAACTCTATCATTTCACAAACAGCTGCTTCAGCTGATCCACAATCTGACCATTACCCGAAACCGAAATATTGTTTATTTTTTCTGCAATCTTCTCCACATATTCCATCTCTTTCAATTTAAACAACATCGCGTTATCTTCCATTAATTTCGCTGTATTCAACAAGCTTCTTGTAGAAGCAGTTTCTTCACGCCGCGTGATGATATTGGCTTGAGCTTTTTTTTCCGCGACCAGTACCTGATTCATTATCTCTCGGATATCGCCTGGCAAGATGATATCTTTAACACCGGCATGAAATACCTTGACACCCAGCAATTCAACCTGTGAAGCAGTCTCCTCTAGCACATGTGCGTTGATTGCAGATTTATTGTCCATCAGTTCATCCAAAGTCATTCGACCTATATAAGAACGTAATGCCAATTGCATCAACATATACAACTGCTTCTCAAAATCTTTGTTTTCAAGCATTGCTTTCAGTACATCCACAACTTGGTACTGTATCGAAAAATTAATCCGAATCTGCGCCTTGTCTTTAGTCAAAATCTCTTGACCAGCAATATCCATAGTCGTCAATCGTATATCTACTTTTGAAATACTGATGGATGTCGCATTTTTCCACCAGTAATATGTACCCGCTTCCAATATCTTTGAAAATGCTCCATTAAGAAATAGTAAACCTTTTTCCGAAGGCTCCAACTTAAACTGCCGTACGTAGTAAGCCAGCGTCTGCTTCTCCAACAGTTGCTTATGTACTGTCGTTCCTATTTCTATATCAGTAATATCCTCCTTTTGAAAATGATAGGTTAATAAACCCTTCCAGAAAACATGCCTGCCCGCTGCTAGTACCTGCTTATAGTTGTTGTTAACAAAAACCAGACAGATCTCATTATCGGAAACTTCCACCAATTCCACATGCTCCGAAAAACCTGCAAGCTGCATCAATACATCGACATCCAAGCTACCTGGAAAAGGCTTCGACAAATCATATAATTCCAGTTTTTCACCAAAACCTAGCCAGTATTTTCCAGCAGGCACTACGCGGATATAACGATTTTTTTTAACAACTAATCCCAATTGATTGATATCTATACTTACTCTTTTCATTTCTAATTTTATTTTTTATTATACTCTTCCCCAACAAAAAACACTGTGTTTTATCAGAATATACTATTGTTCTAACATTTTCTCGCGATCAAAAAGATCATCCTATTATTTATAAACGCTTCGATTCCTGTTTATTGAATATGACCGGAATATAAAAGTGGGCTAAAAGAAAAATAAAATGATGACAGCTTATCCCTAAATAAAATACAGCCCATTACTGTATTACTTTTAAGTATTCCACTATCCTCAACCCTATTGTTGCCTTTAGAACCTATTTTATACTACAAAGACCCCATTCAATTGTCTGCCCTTTTCACAAAAAGAGAAAACCAAACGAAAGACGAAGCGCTTATTAAGTGGAAACTTTTTTAAAGAAAGTTTAAACTTGAACATGGAACTTTCGTTCCTCCAACCGATGGACACACTTTTGAGATGTGCGTGGGATTCGAACCCACCTTTTTGTTGTACTCTACCCCTGAGTTACTCCGTTCCAGACGGAGGTAGGATTCGAACCTACGACCCCAACATGAGACAATAGTAGTTTTTTAAGTCAGCATATTATTTTCAACTGAAATAATACTACCCTGCTATACAGAAACAGGAGACGAGGACTTTAAAATAATCCACTATGTCATACACCTTTTCAGGTATATATCTTAAAAGCTATTCGCTTAATTTCTCAAAGAACTATTTGTCTTGATCGACATTACAAATGTGCACACCTAATCACGCAACCTTACTGCGTAGTAAAAAATATTTTTAAAAAACAATACAAAAAATACATATATAACTGAAAATCAAACTTATAAATTTGAATATATGTAAAAAAATTCTTAACAAAAAACTTCATGCGCAAATACATTGCGCAGTAAAAATGAATTTTGTACATTTAACTTTGTAAAATTTCATCAAAAAGAAGATGTCCACCAATAAACTTGCATTAATACGCTACAAAACCATAGACAGTTGTCTATGTCAACGTCATCGCAAATGGACGTTAGAAGATCTCATTGAAAAAGTATCCAATGCCCTTTACGAACTGGAAGGTATCCATAATGGGATAAGTAAAAGAACGATTCAAGGAGACATACAGCTTATGCGTAGCAATAAGTTAGGATATAATGCTCCAATCATTGTGACAGATCGGAAATTTTACAGCTATAGTGATCCAAAATATAGCATCAGTAATTCACCCATCACCTCCTTAGATATGAAGAAGATGAAAGAAGCCGTGGATTTACTCAAGCATCTTAATGGATTTTCTTATTTTGACGAGATGAGTGATATGATCTTACGTTTAGAAAATACACTCATTAAATCCGTAGGAATTCAAAAACCTGTCGTGCAAATGGAAAGTAATAAACTACTGAAAGGTTTGAACTGGATCAGTACCTTACATCATGCCATCCTCGAAGAAATACCTTTACTTATCACCTACAAATCATTTAAGTCGCTTGCACCAACGCAAGATGTTTATTACCCATACCTTTTAAAAGAATACCGAAATAGGTGGTTTTTAATATGTAAACCAAAAAAAGGAAAATTATTACTCAACCTTGCCCTTGATCGTATTGTAGATATTGATGAAATGGCAAAAAATGGTTTCATAGCCTATGATGGAATTGATTTCGATCGTTACTTTGCCGATACAATCGGCGTAACAAAAAGCCACAAAGACCGAGGCCAAAAAGTAATTTTAAAAATTGAAAGTTTCAATACTCCTTATGTAGAGACCAAACCATTACACAGCTCTCAACAGATCATCGATAAAAATAATGATGGTAGTATCATGATTCGTCTTGATGTCGTTTTAAACTTTGAACTGGAACGAGAAATATTGGGCTTTGGCGAGAATATAGAGGTTATTGCTCCCCGTAATCTACGCGATCGAATCAAAAGAAGAGTTCATAAAAACATGCAACAGTATACCAAAGAAATAGAATAAATCCATTTAAATATGGATTTTCCTTTACCTTTGCCTTCATATAAAACGTACCCATGATCTACTTTCACATTCCATTCTGTAAGCAAGCCTGTCATTACTGTGACTTTCACTTCAGCACGTCACTGAAATATAAAGACGAAATGCTCAGCATGCTATACAAGGAAGTGGAACTTAG
Organism: Sphingobacterium sp. IITKGP-BTPF85; assembly: GCF_001006065.1. Taxonomy (NCBI): domain Bacteria; kingdom Pseudomonadati; phylum Bacteroidota; class Sphingobacteriia; order Sphingobacteriales; family Sphingobacteriaceae; genus Sphingobacterium; species Sphingobacterium sp. IITKGP-BTPF85. Next base: position 24,348 of record NZ_ASZT02000060.1, on the reverse strand, counting down.
AGCTGATTATCTGGAAGACAAAAATATTCAGTCCATTTACTTTGGCGGTGGCACCCCCTCTATACTAGAAGCGGAAGATATCTCCAGACTGATTGACAAAGTATCGCAGCATTTCGAAATTGACACCAATGTTGAAATTACCTTAGAAGCTAATCCCGACGATCTTAAGCGAGAAAAAGTAGCGAAACTGCGGCAAACAGAAATCAATCGTTTTAGTATCGGCATTCAATCATTTTTTGAAGAAGATCTAAGATGGATGAACCGGGCACACAATCAAGAAGAAGCCGAATCCTGTATTATGCGAGTTCAAGATGCTGGATTCGAAAATATAACCTGCGACCTGATCTATGGCTTTCCATTATTAACCGATGAAAAGTGGAAAATGAATATGCAAAAGCTACTGGATTTTCAGATTCCGCATATCTCATCCTACTCGATGACTGTAGAAAAGAAAACAGCGCTCGATCATATGATCAAAACAGGAAAAGCAGCCGCAATAGATAGCGATCAAGCAGCGGATCAAATGTTGATGCTGATTGATCGATTAACAACTGCAGGATTTGAACAATATGAAATTTCTAATTTTGCTAAAAATGGGATGTATGCAAAGCATAATACGAACTATTGGAAAGGAAAGCATTATTTAGGCATAGGTCCATCTGCACATTCATTTAATGGTACATCACGTTCATGGAATATCGCGAATAATGCCAAATATATACACGATATCTACCAAGGAGTACTTCCTTTGGAAACTGAAGAATTATCAGCCTTAGACCGTATCAATGAATATACGATGACCTCACTAAGGACGATGTGGGGTATTAATCTTACAATAGTGGAAGATAAATTCGGATCAGAGGTTAAAAAACAATTATTGAACAATGCTGAAGAGTTCATCTACAACAAACAGTTAACTCAAGTTGAAAATCAGCTGACCCTTACAGATACAGGAAAACTCATGGCCGATCACATTATGTCAGAACTGTTTATTGTAGACTAAATGATCAAACTTGTATGATCAAAGTTCGATCATATTTCTCATAAACACCTTACTTCAATAATTTAGAAGAATAAAGATATTTCATAATAATTGCAGTAGCACCAGCATGCTGCTGCACAAAACATTTTGCTTGTTTCCCGGAATATTCTCTTTTTACACTATCCTGCAGACATGTAAACACTTTATACAGTTCTTCCCGATTTTGAATTGAAAACCCAGCGCCTTGCTCAATCAGATCCTTAGCCTCTTGAAATTTATGATATTTAGGACCAAATATAACGGGAATACCATAAGTAGCAGCCTCTAATGTATTATGAATACCAATTCCAAAGCCTCCGCCGATATAACTCATCTTTCCATAACCATATAGCGACGACAGCATGCCAATATTATCAATAATCAGCACTTGAGCATGTGCTACTCTTTCATCAGCATACGAAACATATTTAGAGAATTGTAAAGCATCAGGAAATAACGCTAAAATTGCTCTTATATGAGTATCATGAATTTCATGTGGAGCCAATATCAGCTTCCACTTCGGAAATTTCAACATTAAATCTTTTAATAACTGCTCATCTTCTTGCCAAGTACTACCCGCAACCAAAACTGGATATTCTGCGACAAATTGCGTAACCTCATCGATCTGTTTTCTCTGCTTAGGCAATTCAACCACACGATCAAATCGCGTATCCCCTGTTAACCCAACATTTCTAAATCCATGCTCTTTCAATAAATGAACACTTTCTTCATTCTGCATGAAAAAATAAGTCACAGCACTCAATATCTCTCGAAAAAAACCGCCATAAGGTGGAAGAAAATTTGATCAGGCCTGAAAATGGCAGAAATCATCAATAATGATATCTGTCTATTTTTCAGCTCAGAAAAATAATGATACCAATACTCATATTTTGTAAAAACTACAAACTCAGGATTAATTAAATCAATAAACAGTTTTGCATTTTTTGCTGTATCCTCAGGTAAATAAAAAACGTAATCTGCTAAATTTGTATTTTTACGAACTTCATATCCCGATGGAGAATAAAAAGTAATAACAATTTTTTTTAAGGGGAAATCTTTTTTTATCCCTTCCAAAACAGCCCTTCCCTGCTCAAATTCACCCAAAGAAGCAAAATGAAACCAGATGTGATTTTGACCCGTTTCAACCGTTTGATTCATGCGTGCATACCAGTCCCTACGCCCCTCTACCCAAAGCTTTGCTTTCGGATGAAAAGGCGATATTAAGCGTAATAAAAGCCCATAAAGATGGATTCCTAAAGAATAAAGAAGACGCATGTTCGTAAAATAATACTTATATTCGTCAAAGATATTAAACCCTTTTCTAATTGTTGGAAATAAGTAGAAAATAAGGCTGGGAAACGAATTTTAATAACCGAAGCGGTAAGATTAAAAAACGATGACATATTATCGATAGGTATCAACTGAGCATTTAGATCACAAAGACTTTACATATTATAACTATAAACAATGAGCAAAATACTTGTAACAGGCGGAACAGGATATATTGGTTCGCATACAGTTGTTGAATTACATAATGCAGGCTATACACCGGTTATCGTTGACAACTTATCTAATTCTAGCATCAAAATGTTAGATCAAATTGAAAAAATCATCGGTATAAAGCCTGAGTTTCATCAGTTTGATCTATGTGATGACACCAAAGTTTTAGAATTTGTTAAAAACAATCCAGATATCAACGGTATCATTCATTTTGCAGCATCTAAAGCAGTAGGTGAGTCCGTTCAGAATCCATTAAAATATTATCACAACAATTTCTTCTCCCTAATCAATCTTTTAGAAGCTTATCGTGAAAAGCCGATAAATTTTGTCTTCTCTTCCAGTTGTACAGTTTATGGAGAACCTGATTACTTACCTGTTGACGAAGCTGCCCCAGTAAAAAAAGCAACTTCTCCATATGGTAACACCAAACAGATTGCAGAAGAAATATTAGAAGAAACTGCAAATGCATATGACAATTTTAATATTATTGCATTACGTTATTTCAATCCTGTAGGAGCACATGAGTCAGCATTAATTGGCGAATTACCATTAGGAGTTCCTCAAAATCTTCTTCCATTCATTACCCAAACAGCTATAGGAAAACGCGATAAATTGACTGTTTTTGGAAATGACTTCGATACAAAGGACGGTTTCTGTGTACGTGACTTTATCCATGTTGTAGATTTAGCAAAAGCACACGTTGCAGCAATCAAATTATTGGAAAAAGGAAATCCTAAAGGAAAGTACGATGTATTTAATGTAGGCACAGGAAATGGATATTCTGTTTTAGAAGCTATAAAAGCTTTTGAAGAAGCTTCAGGCCAAAAACTAAACTATGTCGTAGGACCACGTCGTGAAGGCGATATCGTCAAGGTATATGGCGATGTAACAAAATCAACCAATGAGTTAAATTGGAAAGCACAATTAGGCATCTTCGAAATGATGGATAGCGCTTGGAAGTGGGAGAAATACCTGCAGGAAAATCCAATCGATTAAAAAAATAAAAGGAGTTAACGTTTAGTGTTAACTCCTTTTATTTTTTATCCATAAACAGATATTTGACTTTGAAAGTGGAGATCACCTATGACAGCGCTACGATTTTAAATTCGAAGACAATACGGTGTAACGGTCTTCCCCTATTTTCTTCTTCAATCTCTGTTTAGCTTTCTTCACAGCATCCTCAGTCACGCCCAATAAATTAGATATCTCGTTATTTTTTAAGCCTAACTTACCTAAAAATATGAATCTCAGATTTGATTCAGTCAATTCTGGAAATTTTCTAAGGATATCATTGTAAAAAAACGGATACTCCTTCACAAAAGCTTCCTTAAATAAACTCCATTTATCTTCAGTCATTAAATGGGATTCCAACAATGCTTGTAGTTGCCCCCTTTCATTCTCAATAACAGAAAACGAAGTTTGTTTTACAGTTTCTATTTCATCTTTCAAATTAGCGATATACTCATTCTTCTCTTTTAGATATATAGTAAAAGAAGATAAATTATTATTTGCTTCCATTAGCTTTTGGTCAGACAAATACTTTTCCATCTGCAGGCCTAATACACGCCTCTCATAGATAATTCTACGCACCTTCAGTTTTCTGTTAAAAAGAAAATACAAACTTATCGATAACGCCAATAATAATACAACAACAATACTGTACGCTCTCTTTTTAAACAATTCTTTCTCGAATTGTTCTTTGCCCAGTTCTATTCTATGAATATATTTCTGTTTATCCGCCAGCCATTTTAATTGTTGCAGTTTCTCATCACTATTCCACAGCTGTAAACTATCATTAATCTGAATCAGTCTCCTCCTGGCTAAAAGTTCGCTATGTTCATCCTGTCGCTTTACAGCAATTTGTAATCTAACTTCCGTAATCTCCTTTTCAGATTTTTTCAGATACACTTTTTGAGTAGCGTAATTACTAGCTCGCTTGATCGCGTTCTCAGCGAGGTCTAATTTACCCTGATCGACATATATTCGAGCCAATAAGATATAAGCGTACATGGTATTCTGATTACTACTATTGCGTTCAGAATAAACAAGGTCTTCCAATAATAAATCAACTGCTTTTCCGAAATCCCCTTTCCCCCGATAAATGAGTGCCTGATTACCAAGTGCCTTACCCAATCGAACTTCGTCACCATTAAATTTAGACAGTGACTCCACTTCTTTAAAATAACGAAATGCTGTTACAGTATCTGCCAATTTCAGATATGCCGTACCTAATGCATCAAGGATACTTCCCATTTCTCTTGATTGAGGTGCTGCATGTTTACGGGCAAGATTTAGATATTCCATATTAGCCTCAGCATCACCTATACTACCAAAAAAATAAGCCATATTACGTAGGGAAATATCAGGATTAGGAAGTTTTTTCAGAGATATCTGAGGCAGTAAGTCGCGTAGACCTAAGAAAACTGGAAATGCATCCGTATAATTATGCAAATCATACAGATAAAACCCATAATTGACTTTTGTCCAAAATTCAAGTTCTTTATCTTTGGTATTTTTTGCTTTTTTATCGCAGTTAAATACAGATTTGTGCTTCTAGCATTGGCCGAATCATAAACATTGGCAAATCCTCTTGCAAGCATATTATCGTATGCAATGAGCAAGGACTCATCATCATATATCTTCGAATAAGAATGATAGGCTTTAAAAAATTTTTTAAAGCAATAGTATCAGTCCCAAAATCCCTCTCTTGTTTGATTAAATATTCAATCCGACTCTTACTGGAAAACAAATCCTCAAGCTTAATAGAATCCGCAAAAGCCGTATTCGCAAAAACTAACGTACAGAAAAATATATTTAGCAGTTTCAAATCAATGGAAGATTATTAGGATGTAGGTATTTATCTACAAATATAAATAATTTTAGATGTAGTACGTCAAGAAGGTCTATTAAAATAATGTTATTAAAATTTTGATTTTATAGTAACATCAGGATGAACAATTAGCCAACCGCTTTTTAAGGTAGGGCATACATCGTCGTTACTAATTTTAAAAATCATTAATTTTCACCTATCTTTAAATCATGTCAATTCATCAAGATCCCGAATTAAAAAAAGCTGTACTTAACCTTCCCTTAAAGGAAAAAGACAAGTTATTACTCCGATTGATTAGTAAAGATAAAATGCTCATCAAACAACTACATTTTCAGCTTTTAGAAGATGAATCTGACTTAGAACAACGCATTGAACATCTGAGAAAACAGCTACAAAAACTTTTTGACATAGGTGAATCACAAGTGTACAATACGCCAAGTATGAGCAATTTCGTAGGATTAAGCAAATTGGTAAAACAAGCCAGCGGCATGGTTAACGAGCACGAAAAAATCACAAAAGATAAATTGAGTGAAGTAGAATTTCGTATTTACATTTTAGAAAGAGCCATCATGATGTACCCATCGTTATTTGGTTCATCTTACCAATCTGCCGCACATAAACTTCAAAAATATATAGCTGGCAGAATAAAACATGCTGTGTCAAAATATGAAAAAATTCATGAGGACCATCAGTTTGACTATAGAGAGCATTTCCAAGAAATACTTGATGCAGCAAATGCTACAGCATTAAAAGACTATATAAAAGTATTAAATGTAAATACAAACTTATAATACAGTTCTACAACACCGTCCAGTACCAATGACAATGAGACCTTACTAATTTTTTGGTTATTTATAGCAGATAGCAAAAGCTTATTTTGTAACAACCCATCATTTAACTAAATTCGCAATATTCCAAATTAGTGAACGCGTGGGAATTAAAGAAATTATAGAAAAATACGGTCAAAGTGAGTTGACACAAACTTTGACAAAAGCGATACAAGCTAAAAATCCAAAAGTCCATTTAAGAGGCCTTATCGGTTCATCTGATGCCGTTGTTGCAGTAGCGAGTTATACCCTACAAGAACGCCCCTACCTCTTTATCCTTCCAACACATGAAGATGCATCTTATTTCTTAAGTGATCTGGAAAGCCTTCTGGATAAACAGGTATTATTTTTTCCCGCCTCCTACCGTAAACCTTTTGATTTTACACAACTTGATGCAACACATGTTTTACAACGCGCAGAAACATTAAATGTACTAAATCATACTTCCGAATTACCAAAAATGGTTGTTACATACCCCGAAGCAATTGCTGAAAAGGTAATTAATAGAAGTGATCTGGAGAAAAACACGTTAGAAATAACCGAAAACACCAAATTAAGTATAGACTTTATCAATGAGTTTCTATTTGAATACGATTTCGATCGTGTAGATTTTGTTTACGAGCCTGGACAGTACGCCATTCGAGGAGGAATTGTCGATATATTCTCTTTTTCTAATGATCTTCCCTACCGAATAGAATTTTTTGGAGATGACATTGAAAGCATTCGAACATTTGAGATCGAATCCCAACTGTCTGTATCAAAAATTCATAAAGTAACCATCGTCCCCAATGTGCAAGCTAAATTCTTAAGTGCGCAAAATATTTCCCTTTTGGAGTATATTGACAAAGATGCAGTTGTTTGGATAAAAGATGATCAGTTCACATTGGATACGATAAAAGATGGAAATAAAAAAGCAACCGAGTTTTGGAATGCTTTATCAGAAAAAGAAAAGAAAGACAATTCAGAGTGGATAAATCCCGCTTATGGATTTTCTGACGAAAAAAATTTCAATGCACTCCTTTTCGATTTCCCAATCGTCGAATTCGGAAAACAATTCTTCTATAAAGCCGAAACGACAATCAAATTTGATATCCACCCACAACCCTCATTCAATAAAGATTTCAATCTGTTGATCCATAATTTCAAAGAGAATGAGAAAAATAAAATCGAAAATTTAATCTTCTCAGATTCGCCTAAACAAATAGAGCGGATATATAAAATCTTAGAAGATCTCGACAAAACAGTTACCTTTATTCCTGTCCATAAAGGATTCAGAGAAGGATTTAGGGACGATGATGTCAAATTAGCCTGCTATACAGATCATCAAATTTTTGATCGATATTATAAGTACAAGCGAAAAAAAGGTTATGAAAAAAGTCAGGCCATCACGTTAAAAGATCTGCGAGATCTTAAACCAGGTGATTATATTACCCATATCGACCATGGTGTCGGAAGTATGCTGGACTTGAGAAAGTGGAAGTCAATGGCAAATCTCAGGAAATGATCCGATTGAGTTATGCTGACAATGACCTTCTGTACGTAAACATCAACTCCTTAAATCGGATTTCCAAGTATTCAGGAAAAGAAGGTTCTATTCCAAAAATGAATAAACTGGGAACAGATGTATGGGACAAGCTAAAGAAAACCACAAAGAAAAAAGTCAAGGACATTGCCCGAGACTTGATCATGCTCTATGCGAAACGTAAAGCACAGACCGGTACGGCCTTTAGTCCAGATTCTTATTTACAGAATGAACTGGAAGCTTCTTTTATTTATGAAGACACACCAGATCAAGAAAAAGCTACTGCAGATGTAAAACGTGATATGGAATCGCCACATCCTATGGACCGTCTAGTATGTGGTGATGTTGGTTTTGGAAAAACGGAAATTGCTATACGAGCAGCATTTAAAGCTGTTGCAGACAGCAAGCAGGTTGCAGTACTTGTACCAACAACGATTCTTGCACATCAGCATTACCGAACTTTTACTGAACGCCTCAAAGATCTACCGTGTACCATAGACTATATCAATAGATTTAAAACAGCAAAACAAATTAAAGAAACATTGGCAAAATTAGCTGAGGGGAAAATTGATATTATCATCGGTACTCATCGCCTAGTAAGTAAGGATGTTAAATTTAAAGATCTGGGACTGATGATCATTGATGAAGAACAAAAATTTGGAGTCTCCGTTAAAGAAAAATTAAAACTATTACGTGCCAATGTCGATTCACTGACATTAACCGCAACCCCTATACCCCGTACATTACACTTTTCGCTGATGGGGGCGCGAGATTTGAGTTTAATCAACACGCCACCCCCCAATCGTCAACCTGTTCAAACAGAATTGCATGTATTCAATGAAACACTGATACAGGAAGCAGTATCCTTTGAACTGGAACGCGGTGGACAAGTGTTCTTTATTCACAACCGTGTTGCCGATCTTAAGCAACTAGGTGCTATGATTCAAAAATTAGTCCCTAATGCACGGGTAGGTATCGCGCATGGACAGCTTGAAGGTGATGATCTCGAAGATGTTATGCTTAAGTTTATCAATCACGATTTTGATGTATTGGTTGCCACAACCATTATCGAAGCCGGATTGGATATTCCCAATGCCAATACCATCATCATTAACCATGCGCATATGTTTGGTCTAAGCGATCTTCATCAGATGCGTGGACGTGTAGGTCGCTCAAATAAAAAATCATTCTGTTACCTGCTAAGCCCTCCATTATCGACACTTACGCCAGAGGCTTATAAACGATTATCAGCAATCGAAGAGTTTTCAGAATTAGGGGCAGGATTTAATGTCGCTATGCGCGATCTAGATATTCGTGGCTCAGGAAATTTATTAGGTGGAGAACAATCTGGGTTTATTGCCGAAATTGGTTTTGAGATGTATCATAAAATTCTTGATGAAGCAATTCAGGAATTAAAAGAAGACGAATTCTCAGATGTCTTTGCCGATGATAAAGACCACAAATATGTCTCCTTTACGCAGATCGACACCGATATGGAAGTATTGATACCTGATGAATATGTAACCAATATCAGTGAGCGATATAACCTATATACGGAAATATCGAAACTCGAAAATGAAGACCAACTGACAGATTTTGCAGTATCATTAGAAGACCGATTCGGTCCGATACCACATGAAGTCTTTGAATTGTTTAATACTTTGCGCTTACAATGGTTTGGAAAGCAGATTGGATTTGAAAAAATATCCTACAAGAAAAACACCTTAAAAGGATATTTCGTTAACAACCCAAAATCAACTTATTTCGAATCGGATCAATTTGGAAGAGTACTTGCTTTTGTTCAGCAGCACCCAGAGATTAGTAATTTAAAAGAAATCAAAAAACAGCTTAGGCTGGCTTTAAGTAATGTGAATAGTATTAGTTATGCTTTAAAGCTTTTAAAAGAAATGGTATAATAGCATTTGTCATATGAGTACACGATCTAAAAAGTTCTATTTAATGATAGAAACCTTTTTTAGATTATTCATTACAAAACAGATGTACCATCATCTGTTTTCACCTGTATTACGGTCAATTCCTTACCAAATTTCGCGAAATATTCTGGTGAGATCTTCTCGATAAGTGCGACAACAAAATCATTTTTCACAAGATTAATCGTGCAACCACCAAAACCACCCCCCATTTGTCTTGCCCCCAGCACCTCAGGAAACTGTTTGATAAAATCCACCAAATAATCTGACTCAGCACAGCTCACTTCATATTCTTGACTCAAACCATGATGTGACGCCAATAGATTTTGTCCTAATGCTTTTAAATTACCAGCTTTCAGATGCTCACATGCCTCATGCACGCGTTCGCTTTCTTCAACGACAAAACGTGTTTTTGTATATACTTCAGCATCTTTATCTTTCACCATTTCATCCAACATCGAAACCGACACATCACGCATATTGACAACCTCAGGATATTTTTCCTTAACCCAATCAATAGCTTGCTTGCATTGTTCCACACGCTTGTTATACGCAGTATCTCCTAATGCATGTTTTACATTTGTATTCAGCAAAATGATTGTATAACCATCCAATATCAGAGGAACATATTCATATTCTAAAGAACGGCAATCGAGCTTTAATACCTGATCCTTTTTACCAAACGTTGAAGCAAACTGATCCATAATACCGCATTTTACTCCTGCATAAGTATGCTCGGCCAATTGTCCAATTTTGGAATCTCCAAACGTGGAATATTTAACTCAAAAAGCTCACTTAAAGCTAAAGTCGTAGCACATTCTACAGCGGCAGAAGAAGATAGACCTGCTCCTAAGGGAACATCACCATCGATATAAAGATTAAATCCACCAACCAATAAACCCCTTTTCTGGATTTGATCAACAACCCCCAAGATATAGTTGGGCCAATGTAAATCTGTTGGTGCAATAGCATTTAAACTGATCTCGTAGACGGCCTTGTAATCTTCGGCATATAAAGAGATCAACTCATCATCTCTTTTAGATACAGCAATATATACCGCTTTATCGATAGCCGCTGGCAGCACAAACCCGTCATTATAATCGGTATGCTCTCCTATGATATTAATTCTACCTGGGGACCGTACAATAATAGGCTCAGCTTGAAAAATGGATGTAAATTTATTCTGTATAGATTCTTTAGTAATCATAAATTAAACGTTTTTATAATGAGTCGTTGAGCAGTTTCTTAATTGTTGAGCTGCAAATTCAGGCGTAATATCACGCTGTGGATTTGCCAGCATTTCATAACCTACCATAAATTTCTTAACGGTAGCAGAACGTAACAATGGTGGGTAAAAATGCATATGCCAGTGCCATTCCGGAAAGTCTCCACTATTCACCGGAGCTTGATGCATACCCGCAGAATAAGGAAATGATGTATTAAATAAGTTGTCGTAGCGTGTTGTCAACAATTTCAAAATTGAGGCCAGCTGTTCTTTCTCCTGATCTGTGAAAGCTAATATATTCTGTACAGGTCTTTTACTTACGATCATCGTCTCATACGGCCATGATGCCCAAAATGGAACTAACGCAACAAAACTGTCATTCTCTTCTATAATACGTTCATTTTTTCTCAATTCTGCTTGAACATATGCACTTAGCATGGTAACACCATGATTGTCAAAATATGTCTTTTGATTTTTCGACTCCTTCTGAAGTTCCACAGGAACATGATTTTGTGACCATATCTGACCATGTGGATGCGGGTTGCTACACCCCATTATAGCACCCTTATTTTCAAATATTTGAATATACTTTATCCACTCATGTTCAGCCAAAGCAGCAAACTCCTTTTGCCAAACATCTACTACCGCTTTGATTGCCGGAACTGACATTTCTGGAAGTGTCAGATCATGTCGTGGAGAAAAGGCGATAACTTTACAAATACCTTTTTCAGATTCCGCAATAAAAAGCTCATCTTCATTGATATCTGCCGTAGGCGTATCCTTCAAAAGTGCAGAAAAATCATTTACAAATACAAAACTCTCTTTATAATCGGGATTAACATCTCCATCAGCGTTCGTTCGTCGGACACAAATAACACTTCGGGTCGTATGATGGTCGTTGTTCTTGATTGTCATCTTCGACTTGTCCTTGCCATGGCCTTTTACTTCGATGTGGAGAAACGAGCACACGTTCACCAGTAAGTATATTCAACCGGGTATGAGGATCCGAATTAATTTCGAATGTTTGTTGCATGGTCTAATTTTTATTTCATAATTTTTGATCGTTAAAGATAGTAATTAGACTGTTAAAGAAAATGACAATGACAATAAAATAAGCACTCGATTGAGTGCTTATTTTTTTATTGTCATCAGCTAACATGTAGGAGAAGCATATTTAAATACCACATCCCTTATAAATGTTATCTTTAATTATACGCGTGCTTTCGGATCATTCCCTTTTATAAGTTCAAAAATGGTGATCTCAGGCAATATTCCTACTCGACCCGGGTAACCTAAGAATCCATAGCCCACATTTACATAAAGTTGCTTATTGTTTTTTTCTCTATATAACCCGGCCCATTCTTTATACACATATTTTGCAGGACTCCATTGAACATTCTTAAGCCGAACACCAAACTGCATACCGTGTGTGTGCCCCGCGAACATGACGTCGATATCTGTATCTAGCACCTGAGCCCGCCAGTGCGAAGGATCGTGGGAAAGAAGTAATTTAACAGACTGTTCTTCTGTACCCAACAAAGCTTTTTGCAAATCGCCGTGCTTAGGGAATCGGCCGGTACCCCAGTTCTGTACACCAACAATAGCCAATTCTTCATTGTTAACTTTCAAAATCCGATTCTCATCATTCAAAAGATCCCAGCCCATTACTTTATGTGTCTCAATCAAGTCCTGAAGATTTTTTCTTTTGGCCGCTGAATCCTCTTTCCCAAAATAATAATCACCATAATCATGATTTCCTAAACTTGAGAATACACCTAAATCAGCCTTTACCCTTGAAAATATATCTTGATAATCGCGCATTTCTGAAGCGACATTATTAACTAAATCACCAGTAAAAAAAATAGCATCTGGTTTTTCATTCAGTAATAAGTCAACTCCACCATTTACGGCTTTTCTATTATAAAAAGAACCCGAATGCACATCAGAAATTTGTCCAATCTTCATCCCGTGAAAAGCTGCTGGCAAATTTGGCAAGTATAACTTTTGACGACGCACACGATAATCATACGCTCCCGAAATAATTCCCCAGCTTAAAGGCACCAATGGCGACGCACCAACCAAAATCCCCGCCTTTGTTAAGAAATCTGACCTTGTGATCCCTTTAACTGGCTCTTCAGCGATTGGCATTTCCAACACATTGACCGCTTGTTTGATCGTTTTTTCGGGGTCAACAGTCTCGTTAGCCAAAGTCCTCCTCTCCTCAAATCATCCAGAATGAGAACAAAGAAAAAGAAGAATTTAGAAGCTGCTGTGAGAAAAAAAGCAACTAAAAAAACGGAACGAACTAGTAGTGGAATATTAAATTTAAAGGAAATGATAACTCCTAGAGAAAGCAAAATTGAATAACCCCACCAAAGAATCCCAAAAGTTTTAGTCTTTGCAAACTTGATCTTTGTTGCCTTTAATGCAAAAAAGATATAAAAGTCCAATAGAAGAAGTACAATTACATTTACTATTAACATCGTATTTTTAAGTTAGTATTAAGCATTCAAAGCCAAGCGCTTCAATGCTTCAATCCACTTAGGATCACCGTTTAGACTTTCAACCAATTGAACCTCTTCACCTCCCAAATGCTTAAACTCATTAGCATATTCCACGCCAATTTCATCTATTGTTTCAATACAATCGGCAACAAATGCTGGACTAAATACCAATAATTTCTTCTTGCCTTTTTGTGCCAAGTCCTCTAATAAACTTGACGTATAAGGTTGAATCCAAGGTTCTTTGCCTAATCTCGATTGAAAACAGATGCTATATTGCTCCTTTTCAAGACCTAATTCTTGAGCAATTGCTCTTGTAGTTGCATGACATTGTGACAGATAACAAAAAGAATTGACCGTATTTTTACACGAATCACAACCATCTTCCGGACAACTTAACTGTCTGGTTGGATCAACTTTCCCCAATTGACGTACAGGAAGCCCATGATAACTAAATACAATATGGTCAAAATGAGCAATATCATGCTGTCTTGCATGATCTGCAAAGGTTTCAATCATGAGTGGCTCTTGACAATAACTACTTACAAAACTCATATTCGGTAAATAATTCCATTTACGAATCAGTTCCATCACGCGGTCAATAACAGATCCACTGGTCGCAGATGCATATTGCGGAAATAAAGGAATAACACGAATCGAATCCAGAAGCATTCCCTCCATATTTTTCAAAGCATTTTCAATAGAAGGATTCTGGTAACGCATGGCCAATTCGACATGATAATCCTCCCCTAAAGACTTCTGCAAGAGATCACGCTGTATAATACTGTAATGCATCAAAGGAGAACCTGTTTCCTTATCCCAGATTGTTTCATAAATTTTAGCAGACTTCGGAGCGCGCGTAGGAGCTATGATTCCCCTAACTAAAAGTGTTCTATTGATATATGGAATATCAATTACCCTTCCGTCCATTAAAAATTCTGTTAAATATTTTCTTACATCTGATGTGGCAGGACTATCCGGAGTCCCCAGTTGAACTAATAAAATTCCTTTGGTAGCTTTCTTACTCATTTGAAACAAAAGTATGAAAATTAGATCGTAGATATTGCTATCTACGACAATATGAAATATTTATGACGCGTAATTATGAGGTTATATCGCTTCTAAGTAAGCTTTGACTTCTTTCATCAGCCACATAGGTGTTGAGGTCGCTCCACAAATACCCACACGATCGCCTTCTTTGAAAACTGTTACATCAATCTCTCCAACTTCTGAAACAAAATAAGTATCAGAATTTTCTTTTAAGCAAACTTCAAAAAGAACTTTACCATTGGAAGATTTTTTACCCGAAACAAAAACAATTTTGTCATACATCTTAGCGAAGTGTACCAGATCTTCGTAACGATTAGAAACTTGGCGACAAATGGTATCGTTTGCTTTTACTTCATAGCCTCTCTTAATCAACTCATCTTTGATCTGATAAAACTTATCTACACTCTTCGTCGTTTGGCTATAAAGTGTAAAGGATGCTGGCAAGTCGGCATCATCCAGCTCAGCAATATCCTGAAAAACTAAAGCTTCATCATTAGTTTGTCCCTGCAAACCAACAACCTCAGCATGGCCATGCTTCCCAAAGATGAGGATCTTCTCATCCTGATCAAAAGAAGTTTTAATTCTATTTTGCAACTTAAGAACAACGGGGCACGATGCATCAATTAGCGTAATATTATTATCTAGAGCGATCTTATAAGTTTCTGGAGCTTCACCATGTGCACGGATAAGGACTTTTTCATGTTGTAAAGTGGGAAGAACATCATGAGCAATGATCCGCAAACCCTTTGCTTTTAGTCGAGCAACTTCTTCATCATTATGTACAATATCGCCTAGACAGTACAAATAACCATCTTCCTCAAGAATTTCCTCAGCCATGTCTATTGCATAGACTACACCAAAGCAAAAACCGGAATCCTTATCAATATCAACTGTTAGATTTAATGCCATAATAGTACAAAGTTAATCATTTCTAGACACGCAAAGAAAATACTTTTTATCAAAGAAAAAGTTACATAAAAATAGTCGTAATGATAATATAATATGCTTATCTTTCAGTTATTGGTGGAAATCATTACTTTTGCAAAAAAAATAACATTAATGGCAACTAACAGAACTTTACGATGATCAAACCAGATGCAGTAGCAAATGGTCACATCGGCGCTATTTTGAATGATATTATTGCTGGTGGTTTCAAAATCGTAGCAATGAAATATATTCAATTGACTACAGAAACAGCGGGTGCTTTTTACGCAGTACACAGCGCGCGTCCTTTCTACGGAGAATTAGTAAACTTTATGACTTCAGGTCCTATTGTTGCTGTTATCTTGGAGAAAGAAAATGCAATTGAAGATTTCCGTACTTTAATCGGTGCTACTAACCCTGCTGAAGCTGCAGAAGGTACCATCCGTAACAAATATGCAAAATCTATCGATGCTAATGCGGTTCATGGTTCTGATTCAGATGAAAACGCTCAAATCGAAGGTGCATTTTTCTTTTCTCAATTCGAGAGATTTTAGTCTTAATCAAATCATATAAAAGCTTGCAATAGTATTATTGCAAGCCTTTTTTATATCTAAAAATCTCGTTTCCCAAGATACTCATTCTCTTTAGCCGTCATCAACGTTTTATCTTCGGGTTTTTTATCATGGTATCCACATAAATGTAATACGCCATGCATAATCACGCGCTGTAACTCATCTCTACTATCAACTTTAAATTTAGCAGCATTTTCTGTAATACGCTCAACACTGATAAATATATCACCAGCAATCACATCATCATCTTCCGAGGAGTCAAAAGTAACAACATCTGTATAAGTATCATGATTCAAATACTGCTTATTAATTTCCAATAAATAAGCATCTGAACATAAGATAAAGCTTAGTTCACCAACACGCTTAAATCCTTCAGCCTTGATTGTATCCACAATCCACTGACGAATTTTTGCCTTTTCCTTTAATTTAAAATCAATATCTTCTACAAAGAATAGAATATCTTTTAATGCCATATTAAAATGCTTTAGTTTCCATATATGTCTGCAAGATCAAGGTTGCTGATATGGTATCCACAATACCCTTTTCTTGTCTTTTATTTTTTTTCTTACCGCTTTGAACGATAACAGCAGCGGCCATTTTTGACGTAAACCGTTCGTCTATTTCAATAATAGGGATCAAAGGGTATGTTTTCTTTAACCGTCTTGCAAATCCTAAAATATGAATCGCAGACTCCGAATCCGTCCCGTCCATTTGCAAAGGCTTGCCCAATACAAACGTCTCCACCTGCTCTGTTTTAAAATAATCTTCTAAGAACTCCCAAATTTTATCCGGATGCACCGTCGTTAATGCTGTTGCAATTATTTGCATCGGATCTGTCACTGCAATACCGATCCTTTTTGTTCCATAATCAAAAGCCATTAATCTCATAACGATGCCTATGTTAAATATTTTGACAAAAATACGATTCTGTTTCTGTAAAATAGATTCCCTATTGATCAAAAAAATCTATAAATTTGCTAGACTTTAAATTAAAATGAATGAAATACACCATATTAATTGGGCTTTTCTTAATTACTGTAAGTATAAAAGCAAATGCTCAAGATTACCAGGCGCTTATTCTAAAAGATCGCCAAGAAAAAGCCTTGAGTCTTTCCAAGTCAAAATTCGGTCCTTTACCGGCAGACCAGGTACAGTTTTTAGATTATTTCCCAGTAGATAAAGCATACCAAGTGACGGCGGACGTTACCTTATTAATAGGAGAAGAAACGTTCAAAATGCCACTTACGATGGAACTAGCAACCCCTATAAACGTTATGCTATTTTAAATTTCACTTTAAACAATAAACCCTATCAACTGACAGTTTATCAAAGTGCGGCGCTATTTCAAAATCCACAATACAAAAACCACCTCTTTCTACCCTTTTTAGATTTAACAAACGGTCAGGAAAGCTATAGTGGAGGACGCTATATTGATTTATCAACGGAGGACATCATAAATGGCAAAGCAACTATAGATTTTAATACCGCTTACAACCCTTACTGTGCGTACAGCAATGGCTATCGCTGCCCTGTACCACCTCAAGAAAACATTTTAGAGACAAAGATTATGGCAGGAGAAAAAGCTTTTCATAAACAAAAAAACGAACGACCAGTAGATATTCAGGCAGGACAAAATTTTAGCGCAGATGATCTTAAGATCATCAATAATGGTACAGAAACAGAAAAATTACGTGTGCTACAAATTACAAATGAGAAAGATCTGACTGTATTAACGACCACTTCTGTTGACCTTAAATTTGATGACCCATCGATCGCAATCTTAGAAAAAAGAATGTTTAGCACAGTCCAAGATCCAGAGCATGCTGGCGTTGGCATCGCGGCCCCGCAAATAGGAATAAATAAAAACTTAATTGTTGTACAACGATTTGATAAAGTAGGTGAACCTTTTGAAAGTTACATTAACCCTAAAATTATTTGGCGATCAAAATTCATCAGAAAGGGAGTTGAAGGATGCTTATCAATACCTGATCGTCGGGAAGAGGTACTTCGCAGTAATACCATCCGCTTACAATATATTAGTAAAGAAGGCAAAATAAAGGAGGAAAATATTGAGGGGTTTACTGCCGTTATTTTTCAGCATGAAGTAGATCATTTATATGGAATACTTTACCCAGACCGTGTGGAAGAGGCTCAAAAAGAAGAATTTGAACCCCTAAGTGATAAAATGCAGTTTTATATTAAGCCAAATACGTTACGACCTTAATAAAAAATGGATCGCTATGGATCTTATTAAAAATATCCATAGCGATCCATTGTTACTTGAGCATCACCGATTGGCATACAATCATAAATTTCTCCTTTACCATCGAGATCTGCTTGATAAAAGAAAAATATTTTGCAAAATGAATTAATTCAATAGCTATGACTTATTATCCCTAGCTATTAATTCAAACGATCTAAGTCCTGTTAGAAAAGGCAATGACCCTATAGCAACAAATACATTTCCTACCACCTGTATTTGGTAAATCGTAAACAAATGACCTCCCTTCATGACAGTTGAAACAACTTACTATCTAATAGGGATCATCTTATAATTTCCTTAAGTTTTTATAGTGTGATAATAGAGGGTTTGTAGAGGGTTCATAGAGGTAAAGCTCTATAAATCCTCTACAAACCCTGCCTTTAGGCTATTAAATATTCCTACTAAAATCTAACAAGATTCAAAGGTGTCTCTCATAAGATTCAAAGCAAATCTATATGTCTATCTAAGAGAGGTAATGCGTCCAAAACTTAAGACAAAAAAAAGAGCATAAAATCTATTTATGCTCTTTTTTCAATCTTCATCGCATCAAAGCTACTGATTGAAAATAGATATTTTTAATGTGACAAGGTAGGTAGCCTAACGGGCGATCATCTTGATTTCAAATAGCGTATTCCAAAGTTTTCCAGTGACAAACAATCTTTTACCTGCTTGATCATAGGCGATACCATTCAACTCATTATCGTATTGTGCATGCTGATAGATCCCAACTAAATTAATTCGACCTTCTACGATTCCAGTTTCAGGATTTATAATAGCAATAACATCCTTTTCATATACATTGGCATACACTTTACCATCAATATACTCCAGTTCATTTAGAAAATTCACCTGACCATTTTCGTCATAAACATCAACAGAACTCATTTCTTGCTGTGTATTCGGATCTAAAAAATATAATTTATTGGATCCATCAGACTTAATTAATCTTTTGCCATCGTAGGTTAAGCCCCAACCTTCTTTACTATCCTTATAAGGAAAAGTTTTCTCCAGTTCAAAACTTGATTTATTAAGAACAAAACCTTCCATATTTTTCCATGTCAACATCACGATTTTATCTCCCATGATGGTCATTCCTTCACCAAAATATTTTTCTGAATCAAACTCTTTTTTCTGTAGCACTTTACCCGTTTTTAAGTCAACGCGTCTCAAGGAGGTAAGTGTACCACCGCCACTACCTGTTGACTCATACAAAAACCCATTTTCATATTGTAACCCTTGGGTAAATGCTGTCGTATCATGTGGAAATTTATTGACAATTTCGAACCCATATTCTTTTGGAGCTGGTGGTACAATAGTGATGTATGCGTTTGCACTATCAATACTTGTTCCTTGATATACCTTTGCAGAAATATTGCGTGTACCCAAAGCTAAGTTCTTACTGTCTACCTGCACTGCAGAAGTATCTTTTCCAGAAGCAACCATCTTATCATCGATATAATATACAACCGAGTCCAGATCAGGTGAATTAAACTTGAGCTGAAATTGAATTGGATCACCTAGCTGTATTGATTGGCTAGCATCGGGTTTAGCAAACTCCAGTTTACCTGACTTCTTCGTTTTACAGGCACTTAAACCAAGTACTAAACCTAAGAGGATATAGGTTGTTTTTTCATATTAAATCTACTTTTATTCATTCCAAAACGCATCTTTGATGTGTTCTAATTGTATGTTATCTTTATCTGTGATGAGAACTGATATAATGTCAAAGCGAATTTCTCCAGTCACATCATATTTTTTCAAATATACATCTGCAGCTCTTGTCAATTTTCGTTTCTTCTGCCAGTCAACAAACTCAAACGGTTCTCCGTAATCAAGCTTACGACGAGTTTTTACCTCAACAAAAACTAAAATACCGGCATCTCTGACTATCAAATCTACTTCTAAATTCTTATATCGCCAATTTCTTAACAAAATTTCACACCCTAAATCCTGCAGAAATTTTTCCGCATAAGACTCTCCTAATTTGCCGAATTCAATATGCTTGGCCATACTTTACTTGACTACGGTATTTCCGAGTAATCCTCCTAACATCTTCTCGGCATCTTTAAGTTTTTGATATTTGAAAATTAAAACTTCGACATTCGCGTCATCCTTTTCCGTCTTTAGCTCTTCACGGATCTTGACCATTTCACGGGTTATTTTACGTTTTTTGATGCGGTAAATCGAAGTGATAACAAGCACTTTTAAATGCTCATATTCTTGAGTTACATAGATTTTACGTTTATCATCATTCCAGTTTTCACTCAGATTGTACTTGGACGCAACACAGTTAATAGCAAGCTCAGCAACAGCAGCGTCTTGATTAGAGTAAAACTGCTTAGCCTCCGGTATTTCAAATTTTTCAACCGCCTCACGATAAACATTTAAGATAAAAGCTGCTGCCTTGTCCTCAAAATTGACATCAGCGATATTACTTAGTAAAACCCCTGCTACTGGTATATCTCCGTCCCCTTCCCAGGTCGCCAGATAGTCGCCATAATTGATAAGAATCCGTATAATTTCACGTTCTTGAAGTATTTCTGAAGTAATCTGCTGCGCAGGTGTCTCTGGTGCCAGCGGCGCGGCACCACCTCTTTCTTCATCGGTCATGAAAAATCTGCAGGAGGTCCATCCATTGGTGGAGCCCCTGCCCCCATAACCGGAGTACTCTTCTTAGTGAAATCCTTATCAGCTTTCTTAGATTTTGAAATTCGGATCTTATTTAATTCTGAAAGTAAGATTCGCTCTTCAATATCCAATAAATTACTGCACTCCCGTATAAAAACTGAAACTTTAATTTCATCCGGAATCAATGCGATACTCTCAACGACATCACGGATCACCTCTGCCCTTTTTATCGGATCATTATTGGTATCGCGAAGTAAAATTCTAGTTTTATAAAAAATAAAATCTTGTTGATTCTCTTTGATATAGGACTTAAATACGGAAGAACCATAAGTCTTTACATACGAATCGGGATCATTACCATCTGGGAAAAGCAAAATCTTAACATTCAAACCTTCCTCCAGCAACATATCCGTTCCCCGAAGAGAAGCTTTAATCCCAGCTTCATCTCCATCATAAAGAATTGTTACATTTTTTGTGAAGCGCGCAATAAGTCGAATCTGTGCTGTCGTCAATGATGTACCTGATGAGGATACCACATTTTCTACACCTGCTTGATGGGTAGATATTACATCTGCATATCCTTCTACCAAATAGCAGTTATCCTCCTCCATAATTGCTTTTTCGCAAATTGAGTCCATAAAGCACATCTGACTTATGGTAGATATCGCTCTCTGGTGAGTTTACATATTTGGGAACTTTCTTATCTGTCTTTAATGTCCTTCCTCCGAAACCGATTACTCTTCCAGTCAAATTATGGATAGGAAACATAACACGTCCGCGGAAACGATCGTATAAGCTTTTATCATCGCGCTCGATCGCGAGCCCAATTTCCTTCAGATAGTCGGGATGAAAACCCGCTTTTGTCGCTGCATCAACAAGTGCAGTCCAATTATCGGGGGAATAACCCAATTCAAATTTTTTGATGATATCTTCCCGATAGCCACGTTCCTTAAAGTAGTGCAGGCCAATAACCTGCCCCATCTCTGTGGTCCACATTTCATCTTTGAAAAATTTACTGGCCCATGCGCTCAACACATATAAACTTCTCTCTTATCTTGAGCGCTAACTGTGCTGGCGAGCGTTCAACCTCTTCAACCTCTATACTGTATTTATTAGCGAGGTATTTAATGCCTTCCGGATAAGAAAATTTCTCTAGTTCCATCACGAACTTCAACGAATCTCCTCCAACCCCGCATCCAAAACATTTATAGATTCCTTTGGAAACAGAAACGTGAAAAGATGGCGTCTTCTCATGATGAAAAGGACAGTTACCAATAAGCGATGTACCCCTCTTTTTCAAGTCTACAAAATCACCTACAACCTCCTCTATTCGAGCAGCATCCAACACCTTATCTATTATCTCTTGCTTGATCAATTTCGTATCCTTTTATAATCAGTAAATTTAATAAATATATAAGCAATTACAACATCAAATTCATCGGCATTTCTGCTATCCAAACTAAATATTTTACTATTTTTGCAATACCATAAGAATGCTGAAATAGAAAGCTATGTCATTTAATATCAAAAAAATCTGTTGTATCGGTGCTGGATATGTAGGCGGACCGACGATGTCTGTTGTTGCCCAACAATGTCCTCATATCCAAATCACCATTGTTGATGTCAATGTCGAACGTATTGCGGCCTGGAATGACGAAAATTTGGATAACCTTCCGGTCTACGAACCAGGGCTGAAAGCGATTGTCGCTGAGGCAAGGGGTCGTAATCTATTTTTCTCTACTGATGTTGATAAAGCTATAGATGAAGCAGATATGATTTTTATTTCTGTCAATACCCCTACCAAAAACTACGGCAAAGGAAAAGGGATGGCTGCTGATCTCAAATACATTGAATTATGTGCGAGACAAATTGCTTCTGTTGCAAAAACAGATAAGATTATTGTCGAAAAATCTACTTTACCTGTGCGTACTGCAGCTGCTTTAAAAAGCATTCTCGACCATACAGGCAATGGTGTTAATTTTCATATCCTATCCAATCCAGAATTTTTAGCCGAAGGTACTGCTATTCAAGACTTATTAGCCCCGGACCGCGTGTTAATTGGTGGAGAAAATCAAGAAGCAATTGATACGCTCGTAAAAATTTACCAAAATTGGGTTCCTGACACTAACATTTTGACGACTAACTTATGGTCTTCGGAATTATCTAAATTGACGGCAAATGCCTTTTTGGCACAACGCGTTTCATCGATAAATTCGATCTCTGAACTCTGCGAAAAAACAGGTGCCAATGTGGATGAAGTTTCTAAAGCAATTGGCATGGATACCCGTATTGGTTCAAAATTTTTAAAGGCATCTGTTGGGTTTGGCGGTTCCTGTTTTCAAAAAGATATTTTAAACCTTGTATATATTGCAAGAAGTTATGGTCTGAATGAAGTCGCAGATTATTGGGATCAGGTCATCATCATGAATGATCACCAAAAACAGCGCTTTGCAGATAATATCATCCAAACTTTGTACAATACAGTATCAGGAAAGAAAATTACATTCTTGGGATGGGCTTTTAAAAAGGATACAAATGACACTAGAGAATCTGCAGCTATTTACGTTGCTGATTACTTATTAAGTGAACAAGCTGAAATCACGATATACGACCCTAAAGTCACAGCCGAACGTATCTACGCTGATCTCGATTATTTAAATACAAGAAGTCCTGAAGAAAATAGAGCACTTGTAAAGGTCGTAAATGATCCCATTCAGGCATGCCAAGACGCCCATGCTATTGCTGTGTTAACGGAATGGGATGAGTTTAAAAACTATGACTGGTACACCATAAAACACCAAATGAAACGACCCGCTTTTATATTTGATGGCAGAAAACTGTTAAACAGAAAGTACCTGGAAGATCTAGGATTTAAATATTATGCTATCGGCGAATAAGTCTATGCATTTCTGTAATAAAAAAAGGGTTGTTTGAAAACAACCCTTTTTTTATTTACCAATTTTTTATGTATTGGGTTCGAGAGAAGTCCGAATATTATTTATTTGAATCGTATATAAATTAACATCGGACTTTAATAGTGCCTGTAAAGCCTTTTAAAAGAATAGAAGAAGAAAGTGGAAAAGGCCTACAGGACTTTTTATCTTTAGCTGGACATCATCTGATATATTTCGCTCATGTAAGTGGATTCTGACAGTGCATCCGAAAAATCATTCCATTCGGTTTCATTAAAAACAAAAACAATTTCTGGACAAGGTGTATCAATCAATACGCGCATATCACCATCAGGAAAGCTAAAATAGTTCCCTTTCACATTACTTCTCATCGTTGCGGAAACAAAGGACTCAAACTGAAGATAACCTAAACTTAATAGGAAAGAGTCTTGCCAGATATAAAATGTTTTACACTTCGTGCAATAACTGATATGAGATTTGCCTTTATGGCTGAGAACGACTGATTGACACATATGATTCGCTTTATTTAAAACATGACACCTTGTATGTATTTAGACTAATTATAAATAATAATCAAATGTAAAGATTTAATTCCGAATTCGTGACAAATAAAAAACAAAAAAGGAGCAAAAATAATTTTGA
>NZ_ASZT02000059.1:0-29899 GCF_001006065.1 Sphingobacterium sp. IITKGP-BTPF85 | reverse complement strand
TTTATTCAACATATCTAATTTTACTCAATATTTTTTGATAACAATCTTAGTCCTGTATATTTGCTTTTAGAGAAATGAGATGAATAGGTTGAACAGAAAAAGCCTCACTAAAAGTAAGGCTTTCTAAGCAGTGCTCCCAACTGGGCTCGAACCAGTGACCAAAGATTATGAGTCTTCTACTCTAACCAACTGAGCTATAGGAGCGGTTATTATATTTTGTCAAAATGTAACGTTTACCGCGTTTTGACGATGCAAATATTGATATTTGTATTGATATTTCAAAATAAAAAGATGAAAAAAATTAAAAATATTATCCTCGATTATGGAGATGTGATCTTTATGATCGACTTTTGAGGATGGAGTCTGCCTTTAGTGAGTTGGGAATCAAAAATGTACGAGATTATTATGGTCACCGAGCACAAACAAAACTTTTTGATGATTTTGAACAAGGAAAAATTCCCGCAAAAGCATTTCGAGATGGAATTCGTGAAATTTCCGGTATATATTCTTTGACGGATACACAAATAGATGCTGCATGGAATGCCATGTTAATTGGTGTGATGGATGGAAATCATGAATTATTGCTCGATCTTAAAAATGAATATCGATTATTTTTATTGAGCAATAATAACGAAATTCATTATGGTTGGATTATGGATTATTTAAAAAATAATTTTGACCTCGATGATAATACAGCTTTTTTTGAAAAAGACTATTATTCACATTTAATGGGTATGCGTAAACCCAATATTGAGATTTTCCAATTTGTATTAAAGGAAAATGGTTTGGTCCCCGATGAGACGGTTTTTATAGATGACAGTCCACAGCATTTAAAGACTGCGAGTGAATTGGGATTAAAAACTTATTTGCTCACTAAACCTGATACCTTATATGATTTAATTTATCGTGAAGGCTTATTGAAAAATTAGTGAGATTCTTTTTGTATATCTCAATCATAATTGTACCTTTGCATCACTTTAAAAATTAAAAGGCTACGAAAGGAGGTATATACAGAGCATGATTATCGTAAATGTAAAAGAAGGAGAATCTTTAGATAGAGCATTAAAACGTTTCAAGAAGAAATTCGAAAAAACAGGAGTTTTAAGAGAACTACGTTCTCGTCAAGCTTATGAAAAGAGATCTGTAACTCGTCGTATTCAAGTTAAGAAAGCGATCTACAAACAAGGATTAAACCAAGAGGTTTCAATCTAAGGTTTCTAAAAAGATATAAAAAAGGGAAAAGTTTACTTTTCCCTTTTTTTATGCGCTTTAATTCGGTAAATTAGTTACAAATAGAATGGATTATGTATATAAAAGAGTTTGAACGGTATCTTCAATATGAAAGGCGCTACTCTAAACACACTTTAATAGCTTATTTACATGAAATTAGTCTGTTTTTAGTGTTTCTAGAGAATGAACATCTTCCATTCGAAGAGGTTGGCCATCGTGATATGCGTCATTATTTCGCCATGATGACAGAAGCGAATAAATCGGCTACGACAGTGAATCGAAGCATCTCGGCATTACGGACTTATTATAAGTTCTTACAGCGAGAGGATATTGTGAAAGATAATCCGATACAAGTGAAAGCTCTGAAAATGCCTAAGAAGTTACCAGTGGTAGTTGAGAAGGATAAATTGATGTTGTTGCTGGACCACTTAGAAGAGAACGTGCATGATTTTGAAAGTCGTCGAAATAAATTGGTGATGGAACTTTTATTTGGTACAGGTATTCGACTTGCAGAATTATTACAAATTCAGGATAGAGATATTGATTATTATAACAAAAATATTCTTATATTCGGTAAAAGGAGTAAGGAAAGGTTAGTTCCTATTAATGGGACATTAATAAAAGAGCTACAGCTTTATTTACACGCTAAAAGTTTATACATTGAAAATAATAAATCAAGTTTCTTAATCGTTACTAAAGAGGGAAAACCGGCCTACGAGAAATTGATCTATAGAATTGTGCATAAATGTCTGTCGATGGTTTCTTCACAACAGAAGAGAAGTCCGCATATTTTGCGACATACTTTCGCGACAGCATTATTGGACAATGGTGCAGATCTTAATGCAATAAAGGAGCTCCTCGGGCATGCGGGGCTTGCGGCAACACAAGTCTACACGCATAATTCTGCGGAGCGGTTAAAGTCTATTTATAAACAAGCTCATCCAAAAGCTTAAAAAAAGGAGGAAAAATGAACATTACTGTGCAATCAATTAAATTTAATGCTGATCAAAAGCTAATTGAGTTTATCCGAAGAAAAACAGGTAAATTGAATCAGTTTTTAGACTCAATCATTGGTGGAGAATGCTATTTACGTTTAGAAAATGTAGATGATGAATCTAATAAGGTATCGGAAATTAAAATAAATATACCAGGGAGTCAACTTTTTGCAAAAGGACAAGCTAAGAGTTTTGAAGAAGCAACTGATATTGCAGTAGAATCCTTAAGGAGACAGATTAATAAACATAAGACCAAAACTAAAACACAGGCCAGTAATCATAAAGAGATCTTGACGACTGAAGAAGAAGAATATTAGTATATAATAGTTTAATAAATGAAAGACTAATCATTATGATTAGTCTTTTTTTGTGTAAAACAAGGAGTTAACAATGCGCATCTGGGCTTCTTTTTATGCTAAAGACAACTATTTATAATTGTTCAAAATAATTTAAAACTTACTTGGATTGATTATAAATAATGATTATTTTTGCTTCATCATAATGAATTAAGAAATGTCAAACAAAATCTGTCCATTAACAAATGTAGAAGAGGTCTTTAAAACTGAAACTGGTGCCATATATCAGTGTAGTCGTAAAAACTGCTATTGGATGGAATTTGCGGGTTCAACGACATCTTTTTCGGTGTCAGACTTTTTTAAATTTAAGAAATCAATAGATAATATTGATGTCGAGAAAATGCTAACAGACACTGCACGTTCTGCGGATTTTACATTGGTAATGCCTTTTCGAACAGAACGTTGCTTTCTCCTGGCAGTTCAAGATGTTTTGAATTTAAGAGATTTGTTAGATGGAGCTAAATTTATGATCGAATTAAATAGTATTGTTAAGGCTTGTTTACGTAGTTCTCAGATTACTGTGTTAGCTTAATTTTCCATTCTTTGTAATTATACTGATTCTAAACAGTTTAACCTTTTTTCCGCTAATTTAGACTGAATTCGTATTGCAAATTTTTTATACAAAAATCTGTAATGTCCCCTATATTTGTAGTGTTCAAGTAAGTCAAGTATTTGAAACTTGATTATTATAATTAGTATTAAAACTTACAGATATGAAAGATTTATTAAAATTAAAATCTTCTTTAACAGAAGAGATCGAAAATATATTAAATGCTCAAATTAAAGTTGAAGCACATTCTTCTTCACTATACTTAGCGATGTCATCTTGGTGTGATGATCAAGGTTTGGAGAATGCAGCAGATTTTTTTGCTAAACAGTCCAATGAAGAGCGTGAGCATATGTTGAAAATCTTCAATTATATTAACAATAGAGGCGGTCGTGCTATTTCACCAGAAGTAACAGGTATTCCTTCAGATTTTGATTCATTCCGTGGGATTTTCGAATCAGCATTGGAACAAGAGATGTTCGTTACTGAACAATTTAACAACATCGCAGACAAATGTATGAAAGCTAAAGATTACGTAACATTTAACTTTTTACAATGGTTCTTAGCAGAGCAAGTTGAAGAGGAATTTGTTGCGAGAAGAATCTTAGAATTATTTGATGTAATTGGAGAAGATGGTACTGGACGTTGGGAAATTGATAAACACTTACTTAAAGTTACTTTTGCTGGTGAATAATTAATTTATTCTTATAAATAAAATGAAAGGCGACTTATTTCAAATAAGCCGCCTTTTTTATATACAACTATTCATTATTTTGCGTTATGGTTGTGTAAATTATTATGTATATTGAGATACAAATAGAATAAGTTGTTTTGATGTCGGATAAATTCGAAATATCAGGAAATACTCATAGGGTCATCTTTCTTATCGTCTTCTTTTTTGTTGTGGGTAATGCACAAGCCCAACTCCAGAAAAAGGAGGTGTACGGATTTGTTGTGGATATCGATGGGCAACCGCTTGCTGGCGTCAATGTGCGTCTGACAACTTCTTTGGATACCGTCATGGCAATTTCTTCCAAAACAGGTTTCTACAAATTTTACCAAATTAAAGGAAGTAATATCCGTTTAAACTACAGTTCTTTAGGCTTACAGATTGTTGATCGTTCTTACCCTCAGTATAATACAACAGATCGTGTTATTGCGGAGACTGTTGTTTTAAAACCACAGGTTTCAGTGCTCAAAGAAATTGTTATTAAGAAATATAAACCAATCGTCTTCAAAGAGGATACGGTTCAATTTAATATGGGAGCTTTCCAGTTTGATCGACGCACACTGCTGGAGGATGCGCTTAAACAATTACCGAACTTCCAGGTTTCTCGTGATGGCTCTGTATATGCTTTTGGTAAACCGATTACTTCTGTACAAGTAGATGGTAAAAAATTCTTTGGAGGAGATGTGCTTACCGCTACTCGAAATCTTCCTGCGGATTTTATTAAAAATATTCAGGTTATTGATTTTTTCGGAGATGAAGCAAGTGCTAAGGGAACAAAAACTGGTGAGTCTGAGAAAATTCTAAATATTGTTTTGAAAGATGACAAGAAAAAAATAAGTTTTGGACAGGTTACAGGTGGTTTAGGTGATCAAGAACGATACCTCGCGAGTGCAGGCCTCAATAAATTCAATGATGGTCAGGAACTATCTTTTGTAGGATCTGTTAATAATACAAATACGAATCTTTTTTCTTTCGGTTCTCCAAATGGAGGAGGTTCCAGGGATCGTGTAATGGGCGAATTGGCAGACTTTGCCGACCCTACTGATGGTTTTAATGCTATTGGGTCCTTGGGAACAAGTTTTTCCACTAATTTGAATGATAAAATTAGTGCTTTTGGACGTTACAGCTATACAAATACAAAGAATACGACGAGGGGGAATTCCTATCTACAGTCTGTATATGGTAATAACATTATAACCAACCAAGAGGATTATGTAACAAAGACTGTTGATAATGCGCATCATATGAATTGGGGGTTTGATATAAAATTATCTGATTCAGATCTTTTAAAAATATCTCCAACTTTTTCATGGAATAAATCGAAAGGTAATGAATCTAGAGATCGATATATTAAGAATAGACAGATCACAAACGATGGGGAATATGCTTCTGACAACAGTAGTACGAGTCCAAATGCTGAAGTAGACATCTTATATGCCAAAAGTTTTAAGAAGCCAGGACGGAAATTAGTGTACAATTTACATCTGGGATATAATTCAGTCGATAAAAAAGAGGATATAGTTGACCGGAATAAGATTATAGATAGTGCGTTTAATCAAGTGCAAATTAAGGATAGTTTCTTAAATCAATTTGTGAAAAGTGAAAACAAAAATCAAGATATTAAAAGTTCGCTATCTATTATAGAGCCAGTGGACAAGGGCGGAGTATTAGAATTGAATTATGACTTTAGTTACACCTCAATTGATGCAAGGCGGTTAGTTCATGAACGAAATAATGAATTGGTAGATTTTGGTCGAGTTGATTCTCTTAGTTTAAGTTACGATTATGCTTTTTCATCCAATAGAGTTGCATGAAATATCAACAGGATATATTCAATAAATTTAAATATAATATCGGATTTGCGGTTCAACCAACAGAACTTAAAGGTTTTTCTAAAGATAAATCAATTCAAACATCTTATAGTAATGTAAATCTTATACCAGCAGCGGGGGTCAAATGGAAATTTAATGAGAATTCTGATTTGTCAATTGATTACTTAGGTAAAAATAATCAACCTAATTTCTATCAGATTCAGCCAATATTGGATAATACAAATTCACAAAATATTATACAAGGAAATCCAGAATTACAAGCAGAATTCGCTAACCGTATCTTGGCTAAATATCGAAAATCAATTGTAAAAAGGGGACAATATTTTGAAAGTAGTATTGCTTATAATTTTATTTCAAATAAAATTGTCTCTAATCGGACTACTATTCCTAATTCAACAATACAAAAAACTACCTTCTTAAATACATCGGGTTATTATGATATCAAGGCATACTACTTATTTACTGCAGCTTTGTTTAACGATAATATACAGATGAGTTTGAATGGCAATGCTGATTTTTATAATAATGTCACTTACATTAATGACATTCGTAATGACGGTGGACATTTTTTATATTCGCAGTCTCTACAATTCAGGTACATGTTTAATGATGTATTTGAAGCTGAACTTAATGGAAATTACGCATTAAACAAAGCTACCTATAAACGACCTTATAATGATCAAATTGTGGCGCATACCGGTGTGCTTGGTTTGGGATCCAAATATTATGTGAGCGCGCATGGATCTTTTGGTGTAGAGGTATCGCAAAGGTTAAATTCGGGATATTCATCATCATCATGGACAAATATAAATCCCACAATTATTAATGCATATTTTGAATATACTTTTATGCGTAATAATTTAGCAATGTTACGGATTCAGGGCTTTGATTTACTAAATCAAAATTCAGGTATTACCAGAGATGTAATAGGAAATGATATATTTGACGTTCAAAATGAAAGGTTATCTCGCTATTTTATGGTCTCTTTAAATTTCCGTTTACAAAAATATCCTAAAAAATCATAATGAAAGCAGTTGTTATAACAAAATTTGGTGGACCTGAAGTTTTGAAGATAAAGGAGGTGGATACACCAACTTGTACTGGGCATCAAGTGTTGATTGCTGTAAAAGCAGCAGGTATGAATAGGCCAGATGTGTTTCAGCGGAAGGGAAATTATGCGGCCCCTGAAGGTGCCCCCGCTG
The DNA here is from genome assembly GCF_001006065.1 of Sphingobacterium sp. IITKGP-BTPF85. Taxonomy (NCBI): domain Bacteria; kingdom Pseudomonadati; phylum Bacteroidota; class Sphingobacteriia; order Sphingobacteriales; family Sphingobacteriaceae; genus Sphingobacterium; species Sphingobacterium sp. IITKGP-BTPF85. The sequence goes on along the minus strand of NZ_ASZT02000059.1, from coordinate 23,007 downwards.
ATATTCCTGGTCTTGAGATTTCGGGAGAAATTGTATCCATTGGTGAGTTGGTAGATGAATGGAAATTGGTGATCAGGTCTGTGCTCTTTTATCTGGTGGAGGATACGCAGAATATGTCGCTGTTGATCAGGGACAGTGCCTGCTTATACCTAAAGGATTGACTTATGAAGAAGCTGCCGCTTTACCAGAAACATTGTTTACCGTGTACCACAATGTCTTTCAAAGAGGGGAACTAAAATATGGCAATAGCTTTTTAGTTCATGGTGGAAGTGGAGGTATTGGATCAATGGCAATTCAGTTAGCAAAGCTTGCAGGAGCAAAAGTGTATACAACAGTGGGATCGGGTGACAAAGCTACTTACTGTAAAGAATTGGGAGCGTCAGTGATCATTAATTATAAGGAGCAGGACTTTATGGAGATTATTGGAGACAATAAAATTGATGTTATACTTGACAGTATAGGAGGCGATTATTTTGCAAAGAACCTTGAAGTATTGAAACCGGATGGTCATCTGATCTACATTAACGCAATGAAAGGTGCTAAAGTAGAATTAAATCTTTTTAAATTGATGCAAAAACGAATCTACCTATCAGGTAGTCTTTTAAGAAGTAGATCTATTTTATTTAAAAAAAATGTGCGCGATGACATAAATAAACAGATCTTACCTCTAATCAAACCAGGTGTTTTTAAAGCAAATATTTACAAGACCTTTCAATTGGAAGAGGCTTCTGCTGCCCATGCATTGTTAGATTCTGGTGACTTTACAGGAAAGCTTGTCTTTGTTCTTTAAAATAGATGTGCAATTCCTTTTTGATATTGTAATGGAGTAAATCCTGTCGCTTCTTTGAAATATTTGTGAAAACTGACAAAGTTTTGAAAACCACATTCGAAGCAAATTTGTTTCACATTATATTTACGTTCTGCTAACAATTTACAGGCATGCCCAATACGTATTTCGATAAGATATTGAAATAGAGTTTTTCCAGATTTAGCTTTAAAGTAGCGACAAAACGAGTTTGTAGTCATTCCAGTTAATGTCGCAATATCTTCTAACTTGATTTGTGATTTGTAATTTTGTGTAATATAATCCATGATAACAGTCATTCTTCTGAAATCTAGATCTTGACTGTCAATCGGATAATTTTCACTGGACAACAAAGTATAGGCTTCAGATTCTGCTATTAAAGTTAAGACTTCTATTAGTGCTATTATTTTAGTTGAGTTGTTATTGTTTAAAACCTTTTCTATTAGAGATTTAGCTAATTGCAAAATTGATTTATTTAACTGAATTCCCCTTTTAGATTTTTTTAATAAATTCTTTAATTTGTAATTTTCCGGCAGATTAAAGAAAGCGTCGCCAAGAAAATTTTCTTTAAAATGGGAAACTCTAATGTCCGCAGGTTCGGGACAGTTATCATCTAAATAGCAGGAGTCAAATAGCCAATAATGAGGTAAGTTAGATCCAACCAATACAATATCACCATTTGTAAAATTTTTAATACTGTCACCAATAAATTGGGTTCCCGATCCCTTTCCGAAATGAATTAATTCAAGCTCTTCATGGTAGTGCCAAATATTATGATTTTGTGGAATAATATCGTTCCTCACGCTGAATGACTGTACGTTACTATTATTGACTTTTAGTAGTTGTGGTTTCATTTATTAATAAATATATGCACTATATTTTACAGTTCTACTATTTTGAATGGTAATATAGCGTAATAATTGGGTAAAATACTTAAATTTTCTTTCATTAATTATTCCTTATTTTACATAAACCAATGATAAATTATATTTTATATGTCAGTTAGTAAAAATAATAAATTAGCGATTGTACTCGTAACATCCCTCTTTTTCTTTTGGGGCTTTGTTCATAATTTGGACCCTATTTTAATTCCGCATCTTCGTAATGCATTTAGTCTAACGCATTTACAGGCTTCTTTAGTGGATTCAGCTGTTTTTATTGCTTATTTTTTACTAGCAATTCCGGCCGGTATGATCATGAAAAAATATGGTTATAAATCGGGTATTTTAATAGGTCTGACAATTTTTGCTATTGGTTGTTTTTTATTTATACCAGCAGCTAATCAGATTAGTTATGTATTCTTTTTAACGGCTTTATTTGTTGTGGCTTGTGGTTTAACTATTTTGGAAACTGCGGCAAATCCCTATGTTACGGTATTAGGTGACCCCAGTAAAGCAACGCAGCGATTGAATTTTGCCCAATCCTTTAATGGACTGGCAGCATTTATAGCTCCAATCTTAGGCGGAAAATTTATTTTAGCAGAACAACCAAAATCTGATACTGAGATTGCCGCCATGAGCGAACAGGTTAAATTAGCCTATATGCAGGCAGAGACTGCAACTGTAAAAGCGCCTTATATGATTTTAGGCTTAATTATATTGATTGTTGCCGCAATTCTTTTTTTACTAAACTTCCTGATATTAAAGATGATGAAGGCGAACAAAAGGCTGGTTTCTTTCATGCATTTAAGCATAAAATGTAAAGTGGGGAGTAATCGGACAGTTTTTTTATGTGGGAGCACAGGTGTGTGTGTTGAGTTTTATGGTACTTTATGCCACTGAGGTTGCTGGAATCACTCCCTTAAATGCTTCCAAATATGCTAGTTTTGCAGGTTTAGCTTTTATGTTAGGTCGTTTTGTTGGAACATTTTTTATGAAATTTATACAGCCGCTAACTTTGCTGATGATTTATTCAATCATTTGTATTGCATTGTCATTTATTGTGATATACGGAAGTGGTACAATAACAGTTTATGCATTAATTGCAGTAGCATTTTTTATGTCTATTATGTTTCCCACAATATTTGCGGTCGGAGTTGAGGGAATTGGGGCAGATACGAAATCAGCTTCAAGTTTAATCATTATGTCGATTGTAGGTGGAGCGGTTTTGCCACCTTTATTGGGATTGATTTCAGATAAAACTGGTAATCTTCAATTGGGCTACTGGGTACCGATGATCTGTTTTGTAGTAGTGCTTTTATTTTCTTTAGCTAATAAAAATAATTTAAAGACACAATCTTCTCACGAATAATAATTGTAAAATGACTCAATATACTTTTGCCTTAGATCTGGTTAATGATCCCAAATTAATTGCTGAATATGAAAAATATCATAGGAGCGTCAGTTCGGAAATTCAACAATCAATTTTAGATTCCGGTGTAACTAAAATGCAAATTTTTAGATTTGAAAATCGCTTGTTTATGATCATGGAAGTGGATGACACTTTTACATTTGAAAGAAAAGCAAATATGGATGCTACCAATCCTAAAGTTCAGGAATGGGAACAGCTGATGTGGAAGTACCAGAGTGCTATTCCGGGAGCTAAAGAAAATGAGAAGTGGGTTTTAATGAAACAGATATTTGATTTGAAGAAATAAAATGATAAAGGATAAAAAAACATATTTGCAGATTCATCCAGAGGATAATGTATTAGTGGCTTTGCAAGATTTGCCTAAAGGAACGTTAATTGAATGGAAAAATAGCAGTTTTCATTTATTGCAAGATGTAGCTGCCAAACATAAGTTTACCATCTCTCCTTTAAGTCAGGATGCTGAGGTTTATATGTATGGTGTGTTGGTTGGAAAGGTTAACTGTGCATTAGAAACTGGCGCCTTGATTTCTACAGAAAATCTACGTCATGCCGCCGATGATTTTAAGCTAAGTAAAAGAAGAACGGACTGGATAAAACCTGATGTTTCATCTTTTTTAGCAAAAACCTTCAATGGCTTTCATCGATCTAATGGATCGGTCGGTACTGCTAATTACTGGTTAGTAATCCCATTGGTTTTTTGTGAAAATAGAAATGTCCTGACTTTAAAGACAGCTTTTGAAGAGAAGTTGGGGTATAAAGTAAGGGCGAATGATTATACCACTGAAGTGGATGAATTGATCCGTTTATATCAATCAGGTGCAGATATTAATCAGATCATTGCTCAGGATTTAAGTTCTTCGGCAACGCGAGCTAGCGACCATCGCTTATTTGAAAATGTCGATGGAATCAAGTTTTTAAATCATGAAATGGGCTGTGGCGGTACACGTATGGATTCGGATGCACTTTGTGGTTTGCTTGCAGGCTATATTACACATCCAAATGTAGCAGGTGCAACCATCTTAAGTTTAGGTTGTCAACATGCTCAAGCCTCAATATTACAAGCGGAGATCGCGAAAAGGGATTCGAAGTTTGATAAACCTTTGTATATTTTTGAACAACAAAAAGAAGGTACGGAGAAGGAATTAATGCAAAAGGCTGTGAAGGCAACATTTGCAGGAATGATGGAAGCAAATAAATGTATACGTCAACCCGCTACCTTGGATAAATTATGTATAGGTCTTGAATGTGGCGGATCCGATGGGTTTTCTGGTATCTCTGCAAATCCTGCTCTCGGATATCTTTCTGATATTTTAGTAACGTTAGGTGGATCTGTTATTTTAGCTGAATTTCCAGAGTTATGCGGGGTAGAACAAGAGTTAAGTGACCGATGTGTAGATGAAGAGACTGCGGATAAATTTATGGAGTTAATGCGTGTTTATAATGCGAAAGCTGAGGCTGATGGTTCTGGTTTTTATATGAATCCTTCTCCTGGCAATATTCGTGATGGTCTGATCACCGATGCAATAAAGTCTGCTGGAGCTGCCAAGAAAGGCGGTACATCGCCTGTAACTGCAGTAATTGATTATCCAGAGTTAGCCAATAAGCCAGGTCTTAATCTGCTATGTACACCAGGAAATGATGTTGAAAGTACTACCGCAGAAGTTGCTGCAGGAGCAAACATTGTTTTGTTTACCACTGGTCTAGGAACACCAACGGGTAATCCAATAACTCCAGTGATTAAACTGTCTACAAATACAAAGACATTTGAGAAAATGCCAGATATCATCGATATTAACTGTGGTACTATTATCGAGGGTGAGGAATCAATTCAAGAAGCGGCACATCGTATATTAGATTATGTGATTGAAGTGGCTAGCGGAGCAGTGGTGCCGAAAGCGGTACTTCTGGGACAGGATGACTTTATTCCTTGGAGAAGAGGCGTATCTTTATAATCATAATTTTGTGTCAAGATTATCAGTAAAGCTTGGTAGACACGTTCTTTTTGTTAATAAATTTTAATAATCATTGGGTAGCTGTTCATGAAGTACCATGGATCAGATATTAATAATAAATAATATAATAACATGTCAAAATTGCAAAATAAAGTAGCTGTTATCACAGGTGGTGGAAGTGGAATAGGTCGTGCAATAAGTTTGCTTTTTGCCGCAGAAGGAGCAACTGTTCATATTCTGGATCTAAATATTGAAGGGGGGCAAAGTGTCGTTTCTGAAATAACTAATCAAGGAGGACGGGGATTTGTCCATGCATGTAATGTAAGTCTTCAGGATGAGGTGTTATCAATTGTAAATACTATCGGTAAAATTGATATTTTAGTTAACAATGCAGGTATCGCTCATGTTGGAAATCTAGAAAATTGTAAAACTGAAGATTTTGAAAGAGTATTTAATGTAAATGTTAAAGGTGCTTATAATGCGCTTTATGCAGTTGTTCCAAAAATGAAGGAAAATGGTGGCGGGGCAATTCTTAATCTAGCGTCCATTGCAGCTTGGGTCGGAATTACAGATCGATTCGCATATTCAATGAGTAAAGGTGCCATTTTTGCAATGTCACTATCGGTTGCTCGTGATTACATGGCTGATGGAATTAGATGTAATAGTATTTCACCTGCAAGAGTACACACACCATTTGTGGATGGTTTCATTGCCAAAAACTACCCAGGACAAGAAGCAGAAGTCTTTGAGAAATTGTCAAAGAGTCAACCAATTGGACGTATGGCACAACCTGAAGAAATTGCTAAATTGGCTTTGTTTTTATGTAGTGATGATGCCGGTTTTATCACTGGAAATGATTATCCCATTGATGGAGGTTTTATAAAACTAAATAATTAAATTAAGGATCTTTTGAGATCACTTTATATAATATTAATATTGAAAATATGAAATTAATACGTTTTGGAGCAGCGGGAAAAGAACAAATTGGTGTTCAGATAGATGGTGTAAATTATGATGTATCTGCATTTGGAGGTGATTATAATGAGTCTTTTTTTGAGAATGACGGTTTAGAGGCTTTAGAAGAGTTTGTTAAAGCAAATAATGGTAAATTAATTCCTGTACCAGATACTGAAAGAATTGGTGCACCATTTGCAAGACCTTCTAAAATAGTTTGTATTGGTCTTAATTACAAAGATCATGCAGAAGAAACAGGTGCTACAATTCCTGCAGAACCTATTATTTTTATGAAATCTACTACTTCTTTAGTAGGTCCATACGATCAGGTAATGATACCTCGCGATTCTGTTAAAACTGACTGGGAGGTGGAGTTCGGAATTGTTATTGGTAAAACCGCATCTTATGTGGAAGAAGCTACTGCATTGGATTATGTAGCGGGATATGTGTTGCATAATGATGTTTCTGAACGTGAATATCAATTAGAACGTGGTGGAACATGGGATAAAGGTAAAGGTTGTAATACGTTCGCTCCTATGGGACCCTTTTTGTCAACTAAAGATGAAATCAAAGATATTAATGACGTCAATATCTGGTTGAAGGTAAATGGTAAAATGTATCAAAATGGAAGTACTAAAAATTTAATCTTTTCAGTACCTTTTATTGTGAGTTATGTGTCTCAATTTATGACATTGTTGCCGGGCGACGTAATTTCTACTGGTACACCAGCAGGTGTTGGATTAGGATTTAATCCTCCAATTTATTTAAAACCTGGCGATGTGATTGAATTGGGTGCCGATGGTCTAGGTGAGTCCCGTCAAGAGGTAATTGCTTATTCAAAATAATTAATTCTTATGCGTATAGATGCTCATCAACATTTCTGGCAGTACGATCCCAGACGACATAATTGGATTACTAGTGAAATGAAGGTTTTACAACAAGACTTTATTCCGCTAGATCTGCAGTTTATACTGGAAAAGAATGATTTTGATGGCTGTATTGCTGTTCAAGCAGATCAGTCTGATGAAGAAACAAAGTATTTGGTGCAATTGGCAAAAGAATATTCTTTTGTAAAAGGAGTCGTTGGTTGGGTCGATTTACGAGCTTCGAATATTGATGAACAGTTGCATCAGTATAGAGATGAAGCTATTATTAAAGGATTTAGACATATTGTAGAAGGGGAGGAAGATCCCGATTTCTTACAGCGAGATTCATTTTTAAAAGGGATAGAATCTCTAACGAAACATCATTATACATACGATCTTCTGATTCGTCCTCGTCATTATGCTGGTGCTATAACATGCGTGCAATCAAATCCAAACCAAACATTTATTTTGGATCATATTGCTAAACCCCCAATTAAATCACGCGAGTTTGAAGAATGGGCATTATTTATTGAAGAATTAGCAGCTTTTTCAAATGTTAGTTGCAAAGTTTCTGGTCTTGCTACTGAGGCAGACTGGAAAAGTTGGCGACTGGATGATTTTACACAGTATTTAGGACATGTATTTGATTCATTTGGTAAAGATCGAATTATGTTTGGATCCGATTGGCCGGTATGTTTATTAGCAGCATCTTATGAAGAAAGTGTTACCATTGTGGAATCGAAATTGGAAGCATTTACTACTGCTGAGAAAGAGGCGTTCTGGGGATTGAATGCATTAAAAACCTATAATTTATAAGGTAGAATATGAATTTGAATTTGAAAGATAAAGTTATAATTGTCACAGGAGGTGCAAAAGGCATTGGTAAGGCAATTGTTTTAGGTTTGGCAAAAGAGGGTGCTATTCCGGTAATTGTTGGACGTAGACAGGTTGATAATGATCTTGTTAAGCAAGAAGTAGAAGCTCTTGGCGGGCAGGCTTTTGCTGTGCAGGCAGAACTGTCTGATCCGAAAGATTGTGAGACTGCAGTTGCGACAACAATTACTCATTTTGGGCGTATAGATGGCTTAGTGAATAACGCAGGAGTGAATGACGGAGTAGGTTTAGCCTCTGGTAATTATGAAAATTTTTTAGCTTCTTTACATAAAAATCTAATTCATTATTATTTAATGGCGCATCATGCATTAGATGCTTTGATCGCATCACAAGGTAGTATTGTAAATATTACTTCAAAGACGGCAGAGACAGGGCAAGGCAATACATCAGCTTATGCAGCCTCTAATGGCGGTAGAAATGCGCTAACGAGAGAGTGGGCTGTGGAACTGCTTCCACACCGAATCCGCGTGAATGCAATTGTCGTCGCAGAATGTGCTACGCCACAATATGATACCTGGATACAAACTTTAGATAATCCTGTAGAAACTTTAAAGAAAATCACAGATCGTATTCCACTAGAACATAGAATGACTACTTCAGAGGAAATTGCTAATACAGCATTATTTCTTTTGTCCGACAAATCTAGTCATACAACAGGGCAGTTGATTCATGTTGATGGTGGTTATGTTCATCTTGATCGCTCGATCATTGCCGAGCAATAACCATAGGAAGTTATTGAGGAAATAAAAAGGGCTTTTAATATTTATTAAAAGCCCTTTATTATTCAATGGATAAGGATTAACCTAATTTACCAATTTCTTGAACTAAATCAACGATCTTGTTAGAGTAACCCCACTCGTTGTCATACCAAGAGATAACTTTAACGAAGTTTCATTTAATGAAATACCCGCTTTAGCATCAAAGATAGATGTGCGCGCATCACCTACGAAATCAGTTGAAACAACTTCGTCTTCTGTGTAACCTAAAATACCTTTTAAGTCACCTTCAGAAGCCTCCTTCATAGCCGCTTTGATTTCTTCGTAAGTAGCAGATTTTGCTAAACGTACTGTTAAATCAACAACAGAAACGTCTGCTGTAGGAACGCGTAAAGACATACCTGTTAATTTACCTTTTAATTCAGGTAAAACTAAACCAACAGCTTTAGCTGCACCAGTAGAAGAAGGGATGATGTTTTGATAAGCACCACGTCCACCTCTCCAGTCTTTCACTGAAGGTCCATCAACTGTTTTTTGAGTTGCAGTAACAGCGTGTACAGTTGTCATTAAACCTTCAACGATACCAAATTTGTCGTTTAATACTTTAGCAACAGGTGCTAAACAATTTGTTGTACATGAAGCGTTAGAAACGATATGTTGATCAGCTTTTAAGTCTTTATGATTAACACCCATAACGAAAGTAGGAGTATCATCTTTAGCAGGTGCTGACATTACTACTTTTTTCGCACCAGCATCAATGTGTTTCTGTGCTAATTCTTGTGTCAAGAAGAAACCTGTAGATTCAATAATAACTTCTGCACCAACTTCATTCCATTTTAAGTTTGCAGGATCTTTTTCTGCTGTAACACGAATTGTTTTTCCGTTAACCACTAAGTTTCCGTTAACAACCTCTACTGTTCCATCGAATTTACCATGTGTTGAATCATATTTCAACATATACGCCATATAATCTGGCTCCACCAAGTCATTGATACCAACAACTTCAACATCTGGACGATTTACCGCAGCTCTGAATGCTAAACGACCAATACGGCCAAATCCGTTAATTCCAATTTTCATATTATTAATTTTTATTGATATAATATTTTATAAGATTATGAATAGGTTCCTTTATAATTGTCCCTATTGATATATTAAATTCTTCCGTTGCCACCTCTTTTAGCAAATTTTCAAAATTAGCGGCTACGGAACCTGTAAAGTGAATGTCATTATCAGGATGTTCCTTGTACAATGGTTTAATGAAAGTTTTAAGAAACAAACGAAATCCATTTTTTACAATCTGAATAATGAATGGATGATTTTTGTTTTCCAATACAAATTCGGAGAATGAATTGAGAAAAATAGTTGGTTGAGGGGAATTATAAACCTTTTCCAAGATTATTTTTCGATCAATAGCATATTTATTTAATAGTTTATCCTGCAGATCCTGCGGAAGTGTATCTGTTAAATAATGTTTTAACAACATTCTTGATGTCCAATTCGTAGATCCTTCATCGGCTAAAATATAACCGAGGCCATAATTATTTGGGATAACTTTTTTTCCCGTATAAAATGCCGCATTTGAACCACTTCCGATAATGCCAATAATGCCTTTTTCATCGCCAAAAGAAGAAATTGCAGAGGCGATAACATCATGTTCCACCTTTACTTTCGCGTTAATAAAGAATTTTTCAAATACAGTTTTGATTTTGTTCTTGCGTTCCGGAGAAGATGAGCCAGCACCAAAAAAATAAATCCGTTTGATCTTTTCAGCATTATTGATCAAATTGGTATTTTTATTTAAAAGTTGTGCAATATATCGCTCGTCTTGCAAATAAGGGTTAATTCCACTTGTACGAAAGCCCGTGATCACACGACCTTTATCGGCTAATCTCCAATCTGCAAATTTTGAACCACTGTAGACCACTGCAATCATCTGAATTCTCTATTTTTTATTTTAAATAGCCAATACTTGAACAAGTTCTAACATATCAGAACTTAATTTGTATTCTTTATTATTAATAGCCTCCTCTAGTGGAGTCGTAACAACTTCATTCCCTCTAACACCAACAGTCATACGATTGTTTCCTTTTAGTAATTCTTTTACGGCAGCAAAACCTAAACGGCTCGCAAGTACCCGATCAAAGCTTGATGGAGAACCACCGCGTTGTAAGTGCCCTAAGATACTAACTTTTGTGTCATAATAATCAAATTTTTCTTTCACTTTTTTGGCTACATTATAGGCACCTCCGTTTTGATCACCTTCTGCGACAATAACAATTGAAGATGATTTTTTTCCACGGCCATCTGCAGCTGATAAGTGAGCAATTAATTCATCTATCGCTGTTTCCTTTTCTGGCAACAAAATTGCTTCTGCACCACCAGCTATGCCAGCATTCAAGGCAATACAGCCAGAGTCTCTTCCCATAACTTCAATGAAAAATAAACGCTCATGGGATGCAGCTGTATCTCTAATTTTATCTATTGCTTCGATAACTGTATTAGTTGCCGTATCATAACCTAATGTGAAATCAGATCCGTATAAATCGTTATCGATTGTACCAGGGATACAAATAACTGGAATATCATATTCTTTTGAGAAAAAGTCTGCACCTGTAAAAGTTCCATCTCCACCTATAGCAACCAAAGCATCAATACCGGCCGCTTTTACATTTTCGTAAGCTTTTGCTCTTCCTTCTTTTGTTTTAAATTCGAGACATCTCGCTGTTTTAAGAATAGTTCCGCCTAATTGGATAATATTACTAACCGAACGTGATGTCATTTCTGTAAAGTTACCGTCCAACATACCTTGATATCCTTGGTATATACCGGTAACACTTAATTTTTCGTATAATGCTGTACGGACAACCGCTCGAATGCAAGCATTCATGCCTGGAGCGTCTCCGCCTGATGTAAAAACTCCGATTCTTTTAATATTCACCACTGTCAAAAATTTTAGGTTGTACGAATATAGTGTATTTTTTACACTATTGAAATTATTTTTTATTTTTTTGTTTCGATAAAAATTAAGGTAAAGTTATTAACTTTATAGCATAAGCTACATATTCAACTCATTGGTTTAAGTAAAGATAATAAATTAGAAAAGTTTTGTATACTACATTTACAGTCGATTGTGTCATTTTCGGTTTTTATGAGGGGGAACTACATGTTCTACTAACGGAGAGAAATGAATATCCTTTTAAGGATTGGTGGGCGTTGCCTGGTTTTTTTGTTAATAATGATGAAGAAATGGAGGATGCTGTTAAGCGGATATTATATGAAAATACAGGTCTTAAGGATGTGTTTTTGGATCAATTGTATGCCTTTGCAGGTTTAAAAAGACATCCTCAGGGAAGGATCTTGACAGTTGCTTACTATGCTTTACTACAATTGGACAAGACAAAAATTAAGTTAAAGCCAGTTACTTCTTATATGCGACAGGCCAAATGGTTCCCTTTAAATAAAGTGCCAGATTTGGCTTTTGATCATAGTACAATTTTAAAACAAAGTGTTGAAAAATTGAGACGTCGTATCGCTAATACACCCATCGCTTTTGAACTGTTGCCAGACAAATTTACGTTGACACAGTTACAAATGGTCTATGAAAGTATTTTGGGAAGAGAATTGGATAAAAGAAATTTTAGAAAAAAAATGATTAACTACGGTTTTCTTAAAGAATTGGACGAAGTTCAAAAAGGAGTAGCTTATCGTGCGGCAAGGCTTTACAAGTTGGATAAACGCAAGTTTTTAAAGCAATTTCAAAACAGTATAACTTTTTAACAGTTATAAGTTTAAAATAAAAAAAGTGCATATCGTATAGTATGCACTTTTTTTATTTTAAAAATTGACGATCTGTTGACAATTAAATTGTGAGTGTTTTTCACTTTTTGTATATTTGACCAAAGTTTACATAAAGTCAAAAGTTTAGAATTAAGTATGTCAACAAACAATGATAATAAGAAAGAGTTCATTATTGCCGCAGCTATTAGAAGATTTGCGCACTATGGCTTTTCTAAAACAACCATGAATGAGATTGCAGAAGATGTTAAAATTACCAAGGCAAACCTTTATTACTATTATCCTGATAAAACAACATTAGTGCATGATGTGATCTTATCTGTCACAGATGATTTCAGGAAGCAAGAACAAGAACTAATTAAGAAGTCTAAATCTTCCGTCATTAATCTTCTTTTAGATTTGTTGGATTTAAAATCAGCATTTATAGAGCGTCATTATATGTTGCATATGAATGAAAACATGGAATGGATAAAAGGTGCGCCATTGCAAACATTGATGCGTCAAATACATGAAAAGGAAGTTATCGAAGTTGCAAAATTATTTCAAAATGGAGTAGATAATAAAGAACTTGCTATAGAGGATGTACATAAAACAAGTGAAATGTACGTTTACCTAATGAAAAGTATCGGATTAGTAGGAATATTATGTGATGTGTTTACCGGAATTCCAACGCAATGTAATGTGGGCGATGTTTTACAGAAGCAAAAAGATGCAACAATGTTAATATACAATGGTTTAAAGTTTAATACGGTTTCGAATTAATTATAAAAATGAAAAAGATAAAAATAGTAGGAGTGCTATTAGCCGCTTTGTTTTCAGTGAATTTCGCGCATGCGCAGGAAATATTAACATTGAACCAAGCTCTTAAGTATGCGCTGGAAAACAAAGCAGAGGCAAAAAATCAACACTTGATTTAGAGAACGCCCAGTATAAAATTGACGAAGTCCGAGGGGGAGCTCTTCCGCAGATTAGTGGTGCAGGTACATTGACATATAACCCAATGTTACAGAAGGTGGCACTACCTGGAGAAATTATTGGAAAACCCGGTGAAACAGTAATGGTCGCAATGGGGCAAAAGTGGCAATCAAATGCTTCCCTGCAGGTTAATCAGCAGCTATTTAACCAATCATTATTTACGGGTTTAAAAGCCGCAAAAACTACAAAAGAGTTCTATATCATTAATAAAAGCTTGTCTGATGAGCAATTAATTGAAAAGGTCGCAAATGCGTATTATGATGTTTTTCAGACACAGTTACAACTAGAGACCGTTGATAATAATTTAAATAGCACAACTAAAACAAGAGATGTGATCGCGGGTTTGGTACAGGCGGGTTTGGGAAAGAAAATTGATTTGGACCGTACAAGTGTAGCTGTCAATAATTTAAAAGCAAACCGTCAAATTTTGATTAATGCATTGGAATTGAAAGAAAATGCGTTGAAATTTGCTATTGGTATGCCTATGCAACAGGAAGTTAAACTTCCCAATGAGACTTTTGAAATAAACTTATCAACAGCTGATTTAGCAGCGGCAGAATTAGCATCAAGAACTGAAGTTAGATTGCTGGAAAAGCAAAACCAACTATTGGAGTTGAATAGAAATGCTATGAAAGCTGAACTTTACCCTAAACTTTCTTTTTCTGGTAATTTAGGATATTTAGGAATGGGACCAACTTTCCCAATTTTCGCAAAAAATGAAGGAGTTAAATGGTCGGGTTTTTCTGGTTTAGGCTTAAATCTCTCAGTTCCTATTTTTACTGGAGGAACAACAAAAGCCAAAATTAACCAAGCTACTATTCAGTTGAAACAAGCGCAGGTTGATTTGGAAGATACTAAATTGGCTCTGAGTTTATCCAATGAAAATGCCAAATCGCAGATTACAAATAGTCTATTGACAATTAATAGTAATCGCGAAAATGTACAATTAGCGAAAGAAGTTTTGGATAACACGCAGAATAATTATAAAAATGGATTAGCAACGCTCACAGATTTATTAGATGCTGAAAATGCTTATGCAGATGCACAAAACAATTTAAGTACATCATTATTAAATTACAAAGTAGCTGAGGTTCAATTGATTAAGGCTAAAGGGGAATTAAATACATTATTAAATAGCAAATAGTAACCGATATATGAAAAAGATATTTATAACAGGAATCATAGTTATTGCTGCATTAGCAGGTATTATGTATGTGTTGAAAAAAAATAAAAAGGAGAATGAAGCTCAAACAGCTGTAGTAGCGCAAAAAAATGCAGCAGTTGCTGTTCGTATTGCTGAGGCAGGCATTAAGGATGTCAATACAGTATACGTAACAAATGGAACTTCCTTCCTAAACAAGAAGTTAAACTTTCTTCAGAAGTTGCTGGACGTGTAGCTCGTGTACTTGTAGATGAAGGTGATTATGTAAAAGTAGGACAGACATTAGCCATTATTGTTGGAGATAAGCAAAATGTAAGTGTAAACAATGCGCAGGCGGTTTACGATAATGCGAAAAATGAGGTAGCTCGATTTGAAAGTGCATTTGCAACAGGTGGTGTTACGAAACAGCAATTAGATCAGATGAAATTGCAATTGGAAAATGCAAAAAACAATTTACGCTCATCACAGATCACGGCCTCAGATGTTAACGTAAAAGCTTCATTTGCTGGTATTGTCAATAAGAGAAGTATTGAGCCGGGTTCATATGTAAGCCCAGGAAATGAAATGTTTGAAATCGTCAATGTGTCTTCATTAAAATTGAAGGTAAACGTAGACGAGAAAAATATAGGATTTGTCAAATTAGGTCAAAACATCAAGGTTCAGTCAGCAGTGTTAGCTAATAAAACCTTCCAAGGTAAAGTCACATTTATTGCGCCCAAAGCAGATGGAAGTCTAAATTTCCCTGTTGAATTGGAAATAAGTAATAATGCTGCTAATGATTTAAAGGCAGGAATGTACGGAACAGCTTATTTTGGTGATGATCAGACTGCTCAAGCATTAGTTGTTCCTAGAGATGCTTTTGTCGGTAGTGTAAGCTCGAATCAGGTATTTGTTGTTAAAGACGGAAAAGCGGTATTAACTAAAGTAACTGCTGGTCGTGTGTTTGGAGATCAGGTTGAAATCATTTCAGGTATTGAAAGTGGTGCACAAGTCATTACGACAGGACAGATCAATTTATTGGATGGTACTGCTGTAGAAATCATTAAATAATTAACGTAAGTTTAAATGAAAATTTCTGAAATATCTATAAAACGACCGAGTATCATCATTGTCATATTTTTATTATTGACATTAGGTGGTATCGGATCTTATTTGAATTTAGGCTACGAATTAGTTCCTAAATTTGATGTGAATGTTATAACTGTACAGACCGTCTATCCCGGAGCTGCTCCTTCGGAAGTAGAAACATCTGTTTCTAAAGTAATAGAAGATGCCGTTTCATCTTTAGAGAACGTAAAGAAGATTGAAACAAAATCTATGGAAAGTGTTTCGGTCGTCATGATTACGTTAAATACAGGTGCCGATGTCAACTTTCTTTTGACTGATGCACAACGTAAAATCAATGCTGTGATCAATGATTTACCGGAAGATGCCGAAACCCCATCGTTAAGTAAATTTTCACTCGATGATGTGGCGATAATGAACCTTTCAGTAACGTCAAGCTTATCTGAAAAAGAATTATACGACTTATTAGATCAAAAGATTCAACCTGTTTTTGCCCGGATATTAGGTGTTGCAAAAGTAGATTTGACCGGTGGTGAAGAACGCGAAATCCAAGTAAGTGCTAATCCTGAAAAATTAGAAGGATATGGCCTTACGATCAGTGATGTGCAAAAAATAATTGCATCTTCTAACTTAGATTTTCCAACAGGTAGCATTAAGTCGAGAGACAATCAGACAACAATCCGCCTATCGGGTAAATTTACTTCATTGGACCAAATGCGTAATCTTCCGATCACTACGCCTTCTGGTGTATCAATTCGTTTAAGTGATGTTGCAGATGTTCAGGATGGTATCAAGGATATTGAAAAGATATCTCGTATTGACCAAAAAAACACCATTTTAATGCAGGTTTTCAAGCAGTCAGATGCCAATGCGGTTGCTGTATCGAAACTTGTTAAAAAGACAATCGAGGTTGTAGAAAAAGATTACAAGGAACAAAAAATCAAAATTGATGTCGCGAGTGATTCGACTGAATACACCATTAATGCCGCAAGTAACGTAATGCACGATTTAATGATCGCTGTTGCTTTGGTAGGTTTTATCATGTTGTTTTTCTTGCATAGTTTACGTGATGCCTTTATCGCTGTTGTAGCTATTCCTTTGTCATTGATTGCAACTTTTATCGGGCTTTATGTAATGGGGTATACGCTTAACTTAATGTCTTTATTAGGTCTTTCCCTAGTGGTTGGTATTTTGGTGGATGATGCGATCGTTGTTATTGAGAATATTCACAGGCACATGCAAATGGGTAAAAGCAAGATTCGTGCAGCGTATGATGGTGCTGCAGAAATTGGTTTTACCGTAACTGCCATTACGTTAGTAATTGTCGTTGTATTCTTACCGATTGCTTTATCATCAGGTTTAGTATCTGACATCTTGCGTCAATTTTGTGTAACGGTTATTTTTGCAACATTAATCTCTTTACTTGTTTCATTTACCGTAGTACCTTGGTTGTATTCACGTTTTGGAAAATTGTCACACATTAGCAATGCGACTTTTTTGGTAGAATTTTAGAAAAATTTGAAGCAGGATTACAGAAATTGACACATTGGATTTCTGGCATTTTAGAATGGGCATTACGTAATCGCTGGAATAAGGTAATTACACTGGTCGTTACGATCGTGATGTTTGCCGCATCCATTAGTTTATTGGTGATGGGTTATATTGGTACAGATTTCTTTCCTGGTAATGATAAAGGAGAATTCTATTTACAGCTAGAACTTAATAAAGATGCTTCGATTGAACAAACCAACTTTATGACACAAAAAGCTGAATCATTTTTAGCGGCTAAACCAGAGATCGAAAGAGTGATCACAACTGTGGGACAGGCGTCTGATGGTATGATGGCTGGTACTTCAGGAACGAAGTATAAATCTGAAATGCAGATTTATTTGAAAGATGGTCAAAACAAATTAGTTCCAACAAAGGTGTATGCAGCGAAGTTGAAACGAGAGATGGAAGAGCATTTAGTTGGAGCTAAAGTGAAAACGGTTTCAATTGGTATTATGGGTGCAGAGCAGGCTCCATTAAATTTAACTGTAATTGCATCATCGCAAAAAGATGCCTTAGAATTTGCCGATAAGGCTGCCGCATTATTGCGTAATATTTCAGGGGCAACGGAAGTAAAATTGACATCAGAAGATGGTAATCCGGAGATCAATGTGCAATTAGATCGTGACAAGATGAATGCTCTGGGATTAAATGTCGCTTCTGTAGGTATGACGATGCAGACAGCATTCTCTGGTAATACTGATACAAAATACCGTGCTGGTGATACAGAATATGATATCAACATTCGTTATGATCAATCTGGGAGAACGAGTATGGATAATGTGAAAAACTTAAAATTCATTAATGCGAAGGGCGAGTCGATTTCCTTAGAACAATTTGCAGATATCGAATATGGATCTGGGCCAACTTTATTGGAGAGACGTGATAAGTCACCATCTGTTTCAGTACAAGCGCAAGTTGTCGGTAAACCTGCTGGTACGATAGCGACTGAATGGGAAACTGAATTTAAGAAACTTGAACTTAAACCAGGTGTATCGTTCAAGTGGGGTGGTAATATGGAGAATCAGCAAGAAGGTTTCGGTACATTAGGTATTGCATTATTAGCTTCTATTATTTTAGTATATTTTGTGATGGTAGCCTTGTACGATAGTTTTGCAACGCCATTTATTGTATTGTTTTCAATCCCATTATCTTTCATTGGTGCATTTTTGTTATTAGCATTGACGAACCAGACTTTAAATATCTTTACTATTTTAGGTATTATTATGTTGATTGGTTTAGTTGCGAAAAATGCCATTATGTTGGTTGACTTTGCAAATCATAAGAAAGACGCCGGTTTTAGTACATATGAATCATTAATTGCGGCAAACCATGCACGTTTACGTCCTATTTTAATGACAACTATCGCAATGGTTATTGGTATGGTTCCGATTGCAATGGCGCAAGGTGACGGTGCTGACATGAACCGTGGTATTGCAATTGTGATTATTGGAGGTTTATTGTCATCGTTGTTTCTTACGCTGATAATCGTACCAGTTGTTTACTCTCTTTTCGATGGCATTCAAAGAAGATTGGGTAATCATGAAAAGGTAGATTACGAAGCAGAAATGGTTGCAGACTATGTTCCAAGTGATGATTATGTGGATGAAATGTCCAGCAAGCACTAAATATTTTTCATAAGTTTATTTAAAAGAAGAAAGCCTTGCAAAACTGCAAGGCTTTCTTCTTTTGTTACTGTTCGTATTTAATTTATGTTAAATTTTGATAAAATTATTTCAAACAATCGATTGCATTAAAAAAAATGCTAATTTTGATTCAATTGTTTAAATTAATAACGTTAATAATAAATTATGTGTGGAATAGTTGGTTACACGGGTCCGCGTCAGGCATTTTCTATCGTGCTTGATGGACTTAAGAGATTAGAATATCGTGGATATGATAGTGCTGGTATAGCATTAGTTCAAGAAAACAAGCTCAATGTTTTTAAAAAAGCAGGTAAAGTAGCAAATTTGGAAACTGCCGTTTCTGGCCATGATGTTAGTTCACATACCGCTATTGGACATACCAGATGGGCTACACACGGTGAGCCTTCCGACAGAAATGCTCATCCACATTATACACCTGATGGTCAAATTGCCATGATTCATAATGGTATTATTGAAAATTATCAAACTATAAAAAATGAATTAATCAGTAAAGGGTATGAGTTTAAAAGCGATACAGATACCGAAGTTTTACTCTATTTTATTTCTGAAATTAAGAAAAATAATGCCTGTAGTTTAGAGGAAGCAGTACGTATTGCTTTAAAACGGGTTGTTGGTGCTTATGTTATTTTATTGATAGAACCGGAACATCCTGAAACCATCATTGCGGCACGTAAAGGAAGTCCATTGGTGATCGGTATTGGTAAAGGAGAGCATTTTCTTGGTTCCGATGCATCTCCAATGTTAGCATATACCAATGAGGTTGTGTATATCAATGATTACGAATTGGCCATTGTTAAACCTGATGAATTAATATTAAAAAATATAGGAAATGAGCGTGTTACACCTTATGTTCAAAAGTTAGATCTGGAATTGGCTGCGATTGAAAAAGGAGGCTATGATCACTTTATGCTCAAAGAAATTATAGAACAGCCGCAAGCTATTTTTGATTCAAT
Organism: Sphingobacterium sp. IITKGP-BTPF85; assembly: GCF_001006065.1. Lineage (NCBI taxonomy): Bacteria > Pseudomonadati > Bacteroidota > Sphingobacteriia > Sphingobacteriales > Sphingobacteriaceae > Sphingobacterium > Sphingobacterium sp. IITKGP-BTPF85. The sequence goes on along the minus strand of NZ_ASZT02000059.1, from coordinate 3,342 downwards.
GCGTGGACGTTTGGATTTAGATAAACTGACCATTACATTGAGCGGTATTGAGCAATACGCAGAGCAGATTTGTAAAGCAAATCGAATAGTTATCGTCTCATGTGGTACAAGTTGCATGCCGGACTAGTAGCTGAGTATTTAATTGAAGAGCTTTGCCGTATCAATGTTGAAGTGGAGTATGCTTCAGAATTTCGTTATCGAAACCCTATTGTCAATGAAGGAGATGTTATTTTGGCGATATCACAGAGCGGTGAAACAGCTGATACATTGGTTGCCTTAGAAAATGCGAAAAGCAAAGGCGCAATTATATTGGGAGTTGTGAATGTTGTAGGATCATCTATTGCAAGATTATCACATGCTGGTGCGTATACGCACGCTGGTCCAGAGATTGGAGTGGCAAGTACAAAGGCATTCACTGCGCAGTTAACAGTTCTTGAATTAATAGCAATTAAAATAGCGCATATCAAAAAAACAATTGACGAGCAGCAATATGCACATCTTTTAAAAGAACTGAGTGCAGTTCCAGATAAAGTACAAACGATTTTAGATACGCAGCTTCCAAAAATCAGAGAAATAGCTCGTAAATATAAGGACGCAAGAGATTTTCTATATTTAGGTAGAGGATATAATTTCCCTATTGCATTAGAAGGAGCCTTAAAACTAAAGGAAATTACGTATATCCATGCAGAAGGGTATCCGGCAGCAGAGATGAAGCACGGACCTATTGCATTAGTAGATGAAAATCTTCCAGTAGTATTTGTGGCTACCAAGGACCGCTATCATGAAAAAATTGTGAGTAATATTCAGGAAGTGAAGGCCAGAAAAGGTCGTATTATAGCGGTTATTACTGAGGGAGATGAAGTATCAAAAGGGTTGGCGGAAGATTATATCGAAATTCCGGATGCTGATGAAATTGTAGCACCTATTTTATCCGTTATTCCATTGCAATTATTATCATATTATATGGGCGTTGAACGTAATCAAGATGTTGACAAACCTCGTAATCTAGCCAAATCTGTGACTGTTGAATAAAAATATGAGTCAAATAAAAAAAGGTAGCATCACTCGATTAGGTTTTGATTTTATTCCACAGGTATTTATACCAAAAGGGAAAGATGAAAATCATCATCGTTTTGAACAAAATCCACGTTCAGATTATAGGAATTTGACAGTAGAAGAAATCGTCATTCTTATCGAAAATGGTAATAGGGCAGATAATTGGGAGAATATCTTGGTAAGTGAATCATTTATCCCTTATCAAATTAGACAGAGTAATTTCTTTGGGTTGGTTCGAATTGGTCATATGGCACCAACCTATTTAGAATATCGTAATCTTAAACTGGAATCAGGTATTTATAATAGCACTATTGTAAGTTCTGATTTGGGTGATTACGTGGCTATACACCATGTCCGTTATATGTCTCATTTCATTATTGGTAACGATGTTATATTAAGTAACATCAGCGAAATGGAGACGAGTAGTACTGCTAAATTTGGAAATGGAGTTTTACGAGAAGGGGAGGCTGAAGATCTACGGATAGCATTGGAGCTATGTAACGAAAATGGGGTACGCTCTATTCTTCCTTTTGATGGGATGCAAGCAGCGGATGCTTATTTGTGGACACGAAATAGGCAAGATACTGTTTTGCAGCATAGATTCAAGGAGCTGACTGAAAAGAGATTTTCCACAGTACGAGGCACCTATAGTATGATTGGCGATCGCTGTATCATTAAAAATTCGCAGAATATAAAAAATGTGCAAATTGGTTCAGATGCATATATTAAAGGAATCAATAAACTGAAAAATCTTACCATTAATTCTTCGCCCGAAGCATTTACACAAATCGGTGAGGGTTGTGAATTGGTCAATGGAATTGTCGGATATGGATGCCGTATATTCTACGGAGTTAAAGCCGTAAGGTTTATTTTGTCGTCTTTTTCACAATTGAAATATGGCGCTCGTCTTATAAATTCTTTTTTAGGAGATAACTCAACTATTTCGTGTTGCGAAGTTCTAAATTCTTTAATCTTTCCTGCACATGAGCAGCATCATAACAATTCTTTCTTATGCGCGGCAACGATCATGGGGCAGAGTAATATGGCTGCAGGTGCGACAGTTGGTTCGAATCATAATTCTAGAGCTGCAGATGGTGAAATTATTGCAGGAAGGGGTTTCTGGCCAGGTCTATGTGTTAGTTTAAAGCATAATTCAAGATTTGCATCTTATACACTTCTAGTTAAGGGTGATTTTCCATATGAAATGGATATTCCGATTCCATTTTCTTTGGTCAACAATGATGTTAAAAACGATAAATTAATGATCATACCTGGTTATTGGTTTATGTATAATATGTATGCGCTTGTTCGTAATGCAAATAAGTACGCAAGTAGAGATAAACGTTTATTGAAAAATCAATATTTAGAGTATGATATGCTTGCTCCAGATACGATCAATGAGCTTTTCAATTCCTTGCGCATTATTGAATTGGAAGTTGGTTCACAGATGAATGAAGAGAGCAATTCACTCACCAAAGAAGAAATTATTCGAGCTGGTAGAGCAAAATTGACTGGACCGCTAGATCAGATACCTACATCAGTTCTTGTAAAAGGATTTGAACATTCGAAAAGGAAAGTGGAATTGGTCAAAATTGGCACTGCTTATCCACTTTTTAAGCGTTTTATCAAATACTACGGAACCATTCATATGATTGACTTTTTAGAAACTCATAGCTTTGAAGAGTTGAAAAATGAGATGACAAATAGTCAACGCCTAGAGTGGGAAAATATCGGTGGGCAATTGATAGAAAAAAATGCTATTGATCAATTGCTTCGTGAAATTAAATCAGGCAAGATTGATGATTGGGAAGATATCCATAAATATTATCATGAATTGAGTCGATCTTACTTAGAAACAAAAAGAGCGCATGCATTTGCATCGTTACTCGAAATTACAGACGTAACATCTGAATCTATATCGATTGAAATTGTGCAAGCTTGGCTGAAAGAAGCGATCTCGCATCGAACATGGATGGTTGATGAAATTTACGCAAGTAGGGCGAAAGATTACGAGAATCCTTTTCGAAATATGGTATACAACAGTGAAGAAGAACGTGATTTGGTTGTTGGCAAATTATCTGAGAATAGTTTTATTTTGCAGCAACGTGACGAGCTCAATGGCTTTGTAAAATGTGCCCATAAATTAATTTCAAAACTGTCGAATTAGACGATAATATAAAAACAAAAAATAAATCTTTCAAAATAGAACAATAGATGGTTGATAAATATTTTATGTAGTTATATTATTCATATTTTCAGGAAACAATTTAAGTTTAAAACGATATT
>NZ_ASZT02000058.1:0-30133 GCF_001006065.1 Sphingobacterium sp. IITKGP-BTPF85 | reverse complement strand
ACGAGTAAGATTCGCTCTTAAACTTCTAGATTGGATTTGTTTATGTATCAGCACAAAGGCAAATATACTAAAAAGCGTAATAGACAACAATGTTGCTATTAGCTTTTTAGTATATTTCTTTTTACCTGTACAGCTTTTCGCGCAACACTTGAGTGCCTTAAATTGCTTTGAATGGAATTTTGCAGAATCTCAATTGTTCCTTTTCCAAAATTTATCGTGACGAATAAGATTGGAAAAACTGTGATTTCAAGAGCAAGCCCCGCAGGTAATGCCATCAGCACATGCACTTACTTTTTAATACTCAACCAATCGATCGCATCTTGTAGCTCACGGAGTTCATAGCCCTTAGCTTCGCCCGGACTGATGTAACTAAAGGCATCCGTAAATTTTTCTACCGCTTTCTGATCGGTTACGATGGCCATCTTCTTCCAATCTGTAAAGTGCTTCACTCCTGCTATCAGATCCTGCACCAGGCACCTGCAGTAAAGTTCTGCACATCGGTATCCAATACCAAAAGATAGTAGATCTCTTTATATTGATTGGCCAGGGATTCCAGTCCGGGCAATAAAACATCTTTTAGATCATCTTTGGTGACCTCTCCACTTGCACGAACGGCAAACACATGGTCAGGCAGATTTTGAATAACTGTAAGCATATTATGAACGTTATGTATACAAAAGATACAAACAAGGCTCCATTTAGTTCACATCGACTCTTTGTTATAATTTTTCTAAAGTAAAATCATCTCCGTAAACAGTTCCGGTACCAGCCTTATAAAAGTATAAAGTTGCCGTTGTTTGTGTCGCTCCCGTTGTAAAAGTAACGGAATTATTGCTGTATGCAGTTGTATTAAAGGCCGCATCGACAGCAGCGCCGCCATAACCTTTAACCCCAAGTAACACCTGTTGTCCAGCAGCGGCAACTTTACCATATCCAGAAAACCGATAGGTCGTATTAGGTTGCAGTCCCGTTAAATACTGTTCAACAGCATTTGCTCCCCCCGTCAATTGAATACATTTTAAACCTGTACGCATATTGGAATTAACAATCGCCGCATTGCCACCCCAAGAAGTCCAAGGCGAAAGTGTACCCGTTTCAAACCCACCATTGTAAAAGATAGGCAGATTATAAACACGTACATAATCCACTTGCATATTAAACGGCAAATCCGCGTTCGTAATAGCACCAGGCCAACCCGCTCCACCAGCTTGATTTAAAATTAAATAAAAAGGAACATCAAATGGCCATTGTTGCCAAGTCGCTCCAGCGGCCTTCGTATACGTATACTGAAGGGTATTATTAACAAAAAATTTGAGCGCATTCGGGCTCCACTCGAGACCATAAATATTATAGTCAGCTGCATTATAGCTCGTAGAATGTGTCGCACTGGTACCTCCCCCAGAACCTGTTACGGTAGCATTATGCACCGATTGATGCACGACCATCTCATTATTGACATGCTCCATAATATCGATTTCACCACATCCCGGCCATCCGGCATAAGCCGTTGCAGGTTCTGGCATCATCCATATCGCTGGCCACGAACCCCTTCCTTGAGTAAATTTTGCCCTGACCTCTACTTTACCAAAGGTCATACTGAATTTACTCTGTGATTTAACACCGCCACTATGATACGGAACCGGATCTGTTGGAATCACAGCATTGTCCATGCGCAGCACGAGATTATTACCATCTTGCGAAACGTAATCAGATGTATGCGTCATATACTTGTTCCAGGCTACAGTACCGCGTTCGGCATAGCTCCATTTACTGTTGTCAAAGCCCCCTACCGTATTGAATTCATCCGACCAAATTAATTCATAATCGGATAAACTTTGTACGGAAGCGGTAATCGCAACCGCTTTTGTTTTTGACACATTTAACAATTGATCAGTTGATTGGTTCACATGTTCTTTGCTGCAGGATACATGAATACTGCAAACAGCTAGCAAAGAACCAGCTGCCATAAAATTTAGGGTTTTTCTGTTCATAATGATTATTTAAAAATTTAAAAAGTGCTCACTATAAATTGTAACTAGAAAATCCACTTTGATCACATTCTTTACGGTCTTATCTAATCTTACCCACGTTAGTTACAAGGTTATTGGTTATATTTATGTACTTCTTTCGCTGCTGTACTTAATTATATGGAGGAGCAGGATTTTGAATTACTCGAGACATTAGACTACAACGACATTTTTTCTGGCAATGGAGGTACAACAGGCGTCGTATTTCTCATGAAAAAGAAGATCGAAAAAAGAAAATAACCGGGTTGCAAATTTCAAAAAACATCAAGGACATGAGCGTAGAGACAAAATTTAAAGATAAAAACCAACACATGGTCTTAAATAATGTCTTATTGAAATATATAGACACTAGTGATACTAAAAATATCCATAAACTACGGACAGATCCTGAGGTGAATAAATTTATGAAACGTGATCTAAACCAATCGCTCGAAGAGATTCAATTCTTTATCAAAGAGCGGATGGACACCACCCATTATTTTACGATCAACACGAGAGACACACAACAATTTGCGGGTACAATTACACTCTGGCGAATTAATCCTGAAAAGAATTATGCTGAGCTAGGTTATGCATTGCTACCTGAATTTCAAGGCAAAGGTTTGATGAGTAGCGCAATACAGCTGGTTTTAAACTATGCTATTTCTACTTTAAATCTCAACCATATCGAGGCAAAGACAGTTCGAGATAATCTAAAGTCTCGTCAACTCTTAGAAAAGAATGGATTTATCTTACGGCCTGATGTGATTGATGAAAATAATGCGGACAACGTCGTTTATAAATATAGGATTAAGTAAAACTGATTATAACTAAATATGAAATACCAATTTACATTACCCAACTTTCCAGAGTCAATCTTTGAAATGAAATATTCAACTTGGTTTGGCGGACAATCTTTATATAAAGATGAAGTACCTGGAACGATCACCGGAAAAAGGGAAACCTTTTTTAATTCCTACCGAGACAGGCGAAATTTTAAAGGCCTATCCAAAAAATGACTTTCCAGGTATTGTACAAGCGCTAGAAATCGATCAGATCCAGCACAATATTGTAGAAAAACTTAGATGGTACGATTTTGCTATTGCACTACTCCCCTTCTGTTTGGTTTTTATTTTTAATGGTAAAAGTATCCTCATCGCAATTGCACTTGTAGCTTTTCTAAACAATCTGGATATACTCAGAAGTAATAACACCCAAAAGAATAAATATCTAAAAGTGGTCGGCTTAACGGTTGCTATTGCTGCACTTTATTTTGTAGCGATACAGTTGTTCTAAGTTAGATAGAGTGGCTACCTTAAGAGGAATGCTAATACTTCTGCATTCGACAACTCATCAAAATAAGAGATGAAGAAGGATTCGCTCTTTTCCAATAGTCAATTTCTAAAAGTATATCATTCTGATAAACCCGATCGGATCAAGCATTGTGTTACCTTCATCAATGATTTAATTACGATGATGAGAACCTTCTATATACCGATATATGCGAGATAACCGCCTACTAACATAAATACCAAAAAAATAAAGAAAGCACGGATGATCACCGCTCTCGTATTGATGTCCTTTTTCATATTTCAAATATTTATTAAGTTTGGTGCGCAGCTACCGCTGCACCAATTCCAGCTAAAAACACTGCTTTTCAATAATGTCTACAATCATTTTCCGTCAAACATTATATCGACAATCTGTACCTAAAGTTAATATATAAATAATTTAAACCCAAAAAAATCAGACCTATTTATAAAATAACACTTTGATTATTTAAGATAATTGTTGAATTTGGATCAAAACAAAAAACATTCATGTAGATAAAACAAATGGATTAAATGCATAACTATACTTAAAATGGGAAAGAAAAATATAGCTTTTTTTGAACAAGAGCACTTTAATAAAATAAAGGAATATAGATTTACTCCAGACCCATTTCTTCAAGAATATGTCAAAGAGTTTATGATAGTGGAAACTCCTGATTTAGTAAATTTAGAAACGCTTCCCAGCACATCAGTATCATTGAACTATATTTTGAATGGTGCAGTCACAATGAAGCAAAAAAATCAGGAGGTGATCAGTTTACCCAAAGCTTTCGCTTTTGGGATCGCCCGGACTTCACTCCATTTTGAATTCTCAAAGTGCACCACTTTATTTGTCATTATCTTTAATCCCGGGGTGGCATCCGCATTGATTAATACCCCCATAAATGAGTTTTTTGAGACATTTATACCATTTGATGATTTTTTTAACCGGCATCAAATTTCTCACTTAAACAAAATTTTCTCTAAAAAAAATGAATATGAACTGATGGTCGAAAAAATAGAAAGGTTTCTGCTTGTGGAATTATGGTGTGCCCATACGGATGGCATTATTAAAGAAGCGATCCGTGAAATTATTGACTCCCAAGGTTCTATTCCGATCAAAAAACTATTAGGTCAACTGCAGATTAGTAGAGACTCATTTGAAAAAAAATTCAGAAAACAAGTTGGCACTTCACCAAAACAGTTTTCAAACATTGTGAGATTTAGAAATTTATTCGAAAATGATCACAAAAAAACGAATTTAACTGCAATCGGGTTAAATGCAGGATACTATGACCAGTCTCACTTTATAAAAGATTTTAAAGCAATCACGGGCAAAAATCCATCATACTTTTTATAATTTTTAATCCGTACTTTACTTCATCAAGATTAATAAATCTTGATTGGTATCAACTCCACTTTCCGTACTGTTCCATTAAAATGGATATGCCCCCTCTCCCTTACGAACTCGACATGGTGTTCCCTACGCTTATTCTAACCTGCCAGTTATAAAAAATGATATTTTACAATTATACACTACTGCAATTTTCGTTCTTTGTTTTGTCGGCCTCCATGTTGTGCACACAGCCTAGGCTGGAAAATAGATCAATTATTAAGGATAACTAAAAATAAACAAGAACAAAATTCAATTTAAGATGAAAAAAAATGCTCAGTTAATAGTCGGATTTTATGCAGGGATAGTAACGATTGCTTTTCTAATGCTTTTTTACTCGTTCAATACATTACATCAAAAGTTTGATGAGATTACAGTCAAACGGATCAATATCGTTGATGATAAAGGTGTAAATAGGATGATTATTTCAAACCAAGAAAGGATGGAGCCACCGATTTTATTCGGAAAAAAATACAAACGCGCATTAAATCCTGCAGGTATCATATTTTATAATGAAAAAGGAGATGAATGTGGAGGATTAGCGATCTCAAAAAATCCGGAAACCAATACCTACGCTTTGGCTTTTGACTATGACAATGCGGATGCTATTGGAATTTTAACGCAGCAAAGTAATAAAAACAATCACTATAAATCAGGTATTGTCATCAATGATAAGGATCTGTCTGGTAAAATTGGTGGTAATACAAATAGAATTAATTTAATGACTGACAATGGAAATTCAGGTTTAGTCATTAATGGTCCAGATGAAAAACCACGTATCATCATATCGGTTGATAGCCTCGGTAATCCTCTGTTTAAAATCCTGAATAACGAAGGTAAATTAATTAAAGAAATCAATTCTTCTGAGTAAGTTTTAATGCATATTCTGAAAGTACTATTTTTGGGCACATACAACTTGAAACAGATTAATTTTGTAAGTTCGACGTCTAAAGCCCTAAAAAATAGATGGGGCGAATTGAATAGAAGCAGCATGACAATGAAATCAAATTTTCTGGAGCAGATGGTAGAAATACCCGGTGGACAGATTGCGTTACGCGATGACAGAACAAAAGAGAAGTGGACGGTAAACATTCAACCATTTCTGCTTCTCAAATTTCCTGTAACGCAGGAACTGTATGTTGAAGTCACCCATACTAACCCAAGTACTTATATCGGAAATTCCCTTCCTGTTGAAACCGTAACATTCAAAGACGCTGTGATTTTTTGCAACAAGCTCTCTTCTCTAAACAAATTAGAACCATATTATAAAATTAACGCTGAAAATGAAGAAATAACCTATGATGAAACAGCAGCCGGATTTCGCTTACCAACAGAAGCAGAATGGGAGTATGCCTGTAAAGCAGGAACAACTGGAGTTCGATATGGCAAATTAGAATCAATTGCATGGTATAAGGACAATTCAGAGCAAAAAACTCAAAATGTAGGACAAAAGGCCCCAAACCCCTGGGGACTTTACGATATGTTGGGCAATGTATGGGAATGGTGCTCCGATCTATACGATACCGAGGTTTATGGATCCTACCGTATTTTCCGCGGTGGCGGTTTTTGTGATACAGAAAGGAGCGTAATGGCAACAACACGCAGAAGAAGTCACCCATTAAAGTTTAAAATTGACGACCTCGGATTTAGAATTGCGAAAAATAGTTAGTATGAATTAGAAAAAATTTGATTGTTTCTGAGGTAAGCAGCACCAAAGGAGATCGGAAGTCCATGACTACTAAAGTCTTTTTTAGCATCGATATAATCTAGAACCTCTTCTAATATCCTGCTAGAGTCAACATCAATTACATCTTGGCTACCTAGCAACGCTACCCGGAAGGTGCAATTGGCCAAAACACCTTTTTCCTGATTTGACAGTTCCTTCCTTGTCAAAATAGCAGATAGGGCATTTTTCACTTGAGATGCATCTAAATTGGATTCAACAAGAACAATCGCCCTGCGACCAAAAGAAAGGGTATTCACATAAATAAGCTCATTGCTATTATAGCGGTCAAGCAGTGCATTATTAGTTTTAAATTTACCTTCGGCAGGTAGATCCATTTCAGCAGTAAAAGCCACACGCTCCATATTTACAGCGAGTAATGTTTGTGGTTTTTCATCAGGATCAGAAACTGAAAACCAATCCGCTACATCAATCTTCTGACCAAAGTAATGCGCAACATCTCCATAGCTCTTCAAGTCTTTGATACTAAAGGAAAAGCTGTTTTCACTATGAGGAACGCTATTTGCAATCTGCTGTGCTTCCTCAATTATATTATAAAAGGCTGCTTTTTCAGATTTGATGATTTTACTCTTTAACTTAATCCCTCCAAAACTGACAACAATATCATCCTGAATAATCGGCAAGACATCGTGAGTTTTAGTATTGATTAAACTTTCTTGCAGCAACGCTCCCAAATAAAGTTGATCAGGAGATTTTGCAGTAATTACAGTAGATTTCTCATTTTGTGCAAATACAAAAATTGATAACATCATTCCAATGAAGGAAAATACAATATGTAATGGAAGGTATTTTATCATAACAAGTCTAATTATATAAGAGGTCAAACGTCAACCAGGTTAAACTTGAAAACTGGTCTGTCTTAGAAAATAGAGGATCATCCAAATTCATATGATATTCCTGACCAAGTACAAGTCTTTTTGCGGGTGTTTGATCCTTTTTTTTCGCATAAAACGTCATGTTTAATTTGAAATCTTTCTCGCTCGATTTTTCTCCTAATTGTTTCCACGATTGCTTATCTCCTAGCTGAAGATACAGCTTGTCCCCCTCCCATTTTGATTTGAATTTTTCCACGATATCAAAAGGCTTTAACAGGAATGTGGAGTCATTTTTAAACACGATTGCTTCAGGAATTGAAAATGCGATCCGGTCACCAAAATAATTTTCAATCTCACTTTCTTTCACCGGAGTAACATCTCCAGAGCTGACAACATGATTGAATACTGCAATTTTTTAGAACCTAACGTTAGTTTTATATCTGGATGGGTAGTTGGCGGCTCTATTATTGGATTGATAATTTCTTCATTGCTTTTGCAACCATTCATCACAAAAAATAAAGACATTAAATACAAATATTTCATTTTATCAGATTTGGTTAGCAAGAGTTTCACAATCGAATTCGTTGATTCTTTATGTTCCAAGAAGAAGTATTTTTAATTTTCTCAAATATAGGAAAAAACATATATTAACAAAAACTATTCATAAATTGGCCGCAAATATTCCTCTAATGGCAACGACACGTAACTTTTAAAAGAAAAATATTCTTGAGATCCCGCCTACTAAACTGATTACAAATAAATAAAGGAGTATGAATTCTATGCGATTTCACAGCATAAACGAAAGGATTATTTTATATAAAAAAGCATCAAAAATATTTTTTTAATGAACTTTTTTCAGAGACAGTTGTTTTATTATTGAAAACTATAGCAAACCTGCTTTTTATAAAGCAGAAAATAAATCGACGTAGTACAGTATTAAATCCAAATGCACCCAAAACTTTTGGATGACGAAACAAAAAAGAGGAAACGATAAGAAACATAAAAAAATTACTGTACATCAAAACGTCAAGATAAAGGGTCTAATGAAAATTAGGCCCTTTTGACTTTAAACTAAAGCATAACATACCGCTACCCTTTTAGTACCAATAAAGATTGTGATTGATTTAATAACTACTGCTTTCTCCTTGATTCTAACTAACAATGGACTAGTCAGATAACTAACTTCTGTATCTCCACAGCCATCAATTTTTTTTTAGAATGCCTACCAATGGTAAACCATAAACTTAAATTTTAACAAAAATGCGTGCTCTGTAGAATGCTAGCAAGATCAAAAAAACAAGTGTAAAATTACCTGTTGTCAAAATGAGTTGTTTATAAGTTGGTAGCATATTTTCTAGACCATAAGTCAAGGAATGTACGACAGATCTAAAATTGATCATCTCCCCTAAAAAATAAGCAACGATTGAATTCATGCCATAAATCTTCAGCCATTGGAAAGGCTTCAAAACTTTTTTCAGGTCGATAATATAGTAAAACACAGCCATCATCAAAAAGCAGATCCCTCCAGAAAAGAGCGTCATACTACTTGTCCAGATCCGTTTTATAATCGGCATCTGTAAACTCCATAATAATCCCATCGCCAGACAAACAGCGCCCGCCAAAACTAACTGCCCAAAAACACGTTGCGGGTTGCTATTTATCCCAGTTTTCATCAACTTACCTGCAAGACAACCCATCATAACAGTGACCGAAAAAGTTAAACTGCTCCATATCCAGCTGTAATCATAATGATCAGAAAAAATAGCATTCCCATTCTTCCAATATGCACCATCCATAAATCCGCGCAAAACCATTCGATCCACTTTAATCGCAAAATTCGACTGCGGCGAATAATCCCCATCCAATAAAAAAGGTATAACATATACTATCAACAATAATAGAGCGATCATAACGACCTTACGAATCCCCAGATTCAGGTATAGAATTGCCGTTACGGCATAACCCATCGCAATCGCCTGTAACGTATTCGAATATAATTTAAACTGTTGCCAATCCCAGGTCAATAGATTCCCCTGCATCACCATACCTAAGATCCATAAGATGAAGAACCGTTTGAAAATATGACGGTAGATCGGTCCGGTGGGTAACTTTTTTTTATTATCCAAAGAAAACGGAATTGTTATCCCTGTCATAAATAAAAACAGCGGCATAATCAGATCCCAAAAACGAAATCCGTTCCATATTTCGTGATCAATTGATGCAATAAACTATGAAAATAAATATTATCCCAAATCTGTCCGACGGCAATTAAGATCGGCTGCAGACCAACGAGTAAGAAAAGATCAAACCCACGAAGTACATCTAATGATTCTAAACGATTTGATTTATTTGAAAACGTATCCATCCTATTATTTAATTTATCAATTTTATCTCTTTCAGATCCGTCTTGATATCTTTTTTAGACATTTTTTCAATTTCAATCACCGTATCTTCACCCCCAAAATCGTTATTTCTAACGGTAACATTTTTAGCGCCTATCAATTGGATTTCAGCTCGCTTGTCGCCCGATTTCATAAAATTTGTCATCACAACCTTATTATTATTAAACAACAATCCATCTGTACTTTTTACCGACAAGACTGGATAATCATAGACTTTGAAGCGGTTATTTTCTATTTTAATATTCTTATGCACCCAATAATTAGGTAAAAATGCACTGTTTTGCGGAGAGATCTGAATAATATAATTTCCTGGATAAGAATTATAAGCGCAATTTTCAAATAAATTATTTTTAATCGTAACGTCCTGTACTGGACCAGATTCAAACCAACCCAATGCATCATTTTCAATTAAAATAGCCTGCATGCCAACACCTATAAAAGCATTATTCTCGATGACTACTTTTTTACGGGTTGTCACCAGAATTCCTCTCGTATTTGTTCTTTCAAAACGAGAATTTTTAATCGTTACAGCAGGTGTAGCCGTTATATTCTCCAGAAAAGTACCCACTTGCACAGCTTTAGAAACGGGTTTATCCACTTCGACCAGCATCTCCCTTTCAGAAACAAGCGAAGCTTTTTTAATTATGCCCTCATTAAAAACCTGAAGCGTTGCCGGTTGCACAAATCCGATCGTATCTCCTTCATGAAATGCCATAAACCCATAACTTTGACCATGCATAAATCGAAGCTTCAATGCCGTTGGCGATACCACTTCAACCACTTTTAAATGTGTTCCATGCACATTGATGGGGTCATCATGCATACCTTTAAAACGGCAATTATCAACGATAACTTTCCCTTTACAACCAGAAAAATGCATACCGTCGGCAGAAGAAGCCATCACGCGGCCACTATGCATAGCAGGTTCGACATATACATGATCGTAATGTAGATTTTCAGAAAACTGCGAGACAATACCTAATCCCTGCATATAATGCATATAAACATGATCCAGCGCAATATCCTTCGACTCATAGACCAATGCCCCCACATAATCGCGATAAGTATCCCGAACCGTTAAGATATCACCAGATTTCCCCTTAAACTTCGAAAAATCACCGGTGAATTTCACTTTTAAAGGTGCAATGATCTTGGCTTTACTATTTCTAAAAGGTATCCAGCTGCTGTATACATTAATACCCTTTACCGTATCCACCAATATTGCGTGGAAGTTTTTGCTCACCCATTTTTCTCCGTACCATGCTAAGGTATTATCGATAATATCAAATTTAGCATCAGGATGCACATTTCCGATCACATATTGAGAAGTTGCCTCCACAATAGTAAGTTCAGACATACCAGGTCGCTCATAATCGATTTTAACATTTTGAATCCGGATATTTTCACAGTTGTCCAAAATCCAGGAAATCATTTTTCCATGAAAGATAAAAGTAGCATTGTTGCCTTCGATGGTGATGTTTTTCATTCCCTTTAAGTAAAGACCTGCCCGTTGCTTCTTGGACGGATATTCGTCCTCAGTAGATGTATTGCTAATATAGTAAACATGCTCTTCCGCTTGATCTGGCCAAAAATCATATCTCCCTTCCGGAAAATTAATCACCGAACTCGTTTCATTGCGAGCAGCCTCTATAGCCTTACGTACTGCAGATGTCGCATCCGAGAAACTATTAGGTATAGCACCATATTCGGTTACGTCGATCTTCTTTTGTGCTTGGAGTACATTATTGAAAAATAGCGTAATCACCAGCAATAAATAACTTGTTTTCATATCATTAAGCCTATTTAAATTAAAACAAATCCATTTAAAAAACGTATCCTTGGTCATAGGCCAAGGATACGATCACTACATATTATTGCGCCATACAAGCGTCCGACTTATTTAAATGATGTGGTACCACCACCTTTTAATGTCAGTTCCATTTTAAGATTGGTTTTCCATTTTCCTCTTGTAAAATCAGGTACATCAATTGAGTTAGAGCGCTTTTTAACCGATTGCTCACTTAATGGTGCAATTGCACTCCATAACGCAGCATCATAAACGTCTTGATCGAGCGGTAAACCATTACGCAGACAATCAATTAACCGCCAATCCATCATCATATCCATACCGCCATGTCCACCTATTTTTTTTGCCATCTCCCCCACTTTCTGTACGATTTCAGGTCTAAAATGTTCTTCCAAACGTTTCATTTCATCAGGAGAGATCCAATCATGTCCAAAAGCAATCCGCTCCGGTTCCGGCCATTTTTGTGCAATGCCCTTTGTACCAGAAATCTGATGGATACGTGAGTACGGTCTTGGGCTAGACACATCGTGCTCCACTACAATTGTGCGACCTTGATAGGTTTTGATAGTCGTCACATTCATATTACCACGATAAGTATGTTTTGCAAAAGGCTCATAGAATGGATCTTTCGCCGCCAATGATTTAGCAAGAGGTTCCATACTGAAATCTTTTGAAGCCATGGACGACAAATATTCCATTTTATCACCTCTATTGATATCCATGATCTGACAGATCGGTCCCAACCCATGGGTTGGATAAAGATTACCATTCTTAAAATTTTCCTTTAACCGCCACATATCGTAATAACTGTTCTTTCCAAAATTTTCATGGAGCAGATCATGTATATAAGCACCTTCACCATGGATAATTTCTCCGAAAATCCCCTGTCTAGCCATATTTAAAGTCATCAGCTCAAAAAATCATAGCAGCAGTTTTCCAGCATCATGCAATGCTTTTGATATTTCTCCGATGTCTCCACCAACGCCCAGCAATCATCCACTGTCGTGGCAGCAGGCACTTCGATAGCCACATGTTTATCTGCTTTCATCGCATAATTCGCAATTTTCGCATGTAAAGACCAAGGTGTACAGATATAAACCAGATCGATGTCCTGTCGATCACAGAGCTCTTTCCATGCTTCTTCCTTATCCGCGTATACCGCAGGCTTTTTACTACCTTTTACTCCATTGGCAGATTTTTCAGCGTAACTTCTTCTGATATCACAGATGGCATTAATTTCGACACCTTGAATATGGTCAATCCGGTAAACAGCAGATGCACCCCTATTTCCCACGCCAATAAATCCAATGCGCACCACATCAAGCTTTGGCGCAGCAAAACCACACATATTGCTCTGCGATTTTAAGTTTTGTACCGCAGCATCAGTCCAAGTTTCCTCAGCGGGATTAGCCATTAACTTATTTCCCATTATCCCTAAACTTGTCAAACCTGCCAAGCGGATAAAATCTCTACGAGAAGTTTCCATTATCGTTTTTTAAAAAGTATTTCTTAATTATTTCTTAAATGACACCACCCTGATTGTCCATGTTTTAGCATTCCCATTTGCCGCTGTAATCTGGTACTGCCATTCCTTGGTTAGATCTACCGGATCACCTAATTTAGGTGCACCACTTATGGGAGCAATTTTTGCGGCGGTCGATATATCCATATACATCCACAAATAATTCTGCATCAGCTTATTGCGGACTTCCTCCGTAAAAGTGCCAGACGCTTGCGGTACGTCAATAGACAATTCGATCGTATTGCTATTTGCAACGACATTCTTCTGCACATTCAGTCGCTGATAAGCGACCACCGGTTTATCATTCAATATTTTACCACTTTCATAGCGGTATTCGACGTAAACATTATCAATATTATTCACATCCCAGCTTTCATACTCCGGTAATCCCTTTTTAAGACAACCGTTCAGTAGCACCAGGATCATAGCTGCGAAGCCTATTATCTGTATTCTTTTCATTTTCATTATCTTTAATCATTAAAACTTACCAACCTGGATTCTGAAGACCAAAATTTGGATTACGATCCAGAAAAGATTGCGCTATAGGAAACAGGTATCTTCTCGAAGCATCAAATTCACGTACGTTATTCGACGAAAAGAAAGCTCCCGATACAATTGAAAAATGTTTTCTATCCTTACTCATATCCATCACCTGTGGAAGGGCCGTCAATTCAGGAATTGTAGCACCCGAAGCTAAACCATGATTGGCATTGCCCCCATATCTCCCCCATCTCAACAAACTCCAGTAGTAGTCATTTTCTAAAACAAGATCCACTCTTCGCTCCCTTTTATAATCTGTCCACGCTGTGGCTAGATCTGACAGTTTCGCGGGTGGCAGTTGACCATGGGTAACCCGTGTCTGATTCAACAACTCAACTGCTTTCGGTAAATTTTGCTGCAACAGGTAAGCTTCGGCCATATTAAGATATACCCGTCCCAAACGCGTAGACACATAGTGATAATCCGTTGGCACACCGACATATATGCGCGGATTAACATTATTGTAAACCCCTTTTCGCCAATACATATTCGTCAAGGAAGTATAATAGGCCTGGCCGTTCAATTTCATCCAGCGCCCCGCATTACCTTTCACATCCGTAGTTAATGTTTCGCCATATAAAACTGCTGAAGAGTCACTCAATACACTGGCATTCCAACGAGCATCCCTACTTGCATTCGTTATTTTCCAGATGGTCTCTGTTTTACCAGGCTTGATCGACCCCCGTTTCACTTCCGACTCACCCGCTGCTTTTGGTATCAGCGATGTAGCGATTAGTGCCTGTTCATCCACCGCATTTTTATACTGCGAAGTTTCATACCAGCGCACAGCTTTCTGCTTATCTTGATCGTCTATTACTAAATAATCATCGGTCAGATTCATAGAAGGTCCATGATCACCCCAAGCTTCAAAAATGCGGATCGAAGATTTCAATAATGGAGTAGCCCCCGCTAACTTGATATTATCATTATTCAGATTTGGAATCATCACCTGCATCGGTGTTCCATCGCAGGTTGTATTGATCGCTTTACGGTAAACCCCAAAAATAATTTCGTTTGAATTTGGTTTCACTTCGTTGAACATCGCCCCGTATTCGGCCTCCAATTGATATCCGCCAGACTTCACAATCTCACCATATTGGATCACTTTCGCCAATAAAGGATTGTTTGGTGCCACCGTATTAGCCTGTGGATAACCTTCATAAGCAAGCGCCTGCAAACAAACCTCCGTTAACATTGCTGCCGCTACATATTTATTAGCTCTACCGTTTATTTTTGCAGTTGCAAGTCCTTCAACAGCATCTTCCAGATCTTTGATGATATAACCATAAGATTCCGTCGGATTTTTTGTTGCCGGCAGCATAAGCTCATCATTTGGTGTCAGCACCTTATCGATCCAAACGATCCGACCAATTCTTCTTGCTACATGGTAATAAGACATCGCTCTTAAAAATTTTGCTTCCGCGATCAATTCTTTCTTATCTGCCTCGCTAATCCCTGCAGATGCACCGACATTCTGAATAATCAAGTTACAACGACGTACATTTGCCCAGTTATTAAACCCCATATCTGACGTTCGGTCCAACCGTTCTGTAAATACATTTGCCGCACCATTATAGGTGCCATCCATGCTGATCAGATTCATGGTCCAGGCATCCGTTGCAGGACCGCCGTTAAAATTATTCATGATACCGTAAGTGCCGAAAATAAACGTCTCGGCATTGGCACGATTTGTCCAGATAACTTCCTCTCCCACTTTATCAAAAGGCTGCGTATCCAGCACATCCTTACATGAGTTTAAGGATAAAGTCAAAATGAATAAAGCAGCCGATATATAGGTAATCTTTTTATTATTTTTCATATACATTAAGCTTAAAATCCAACATTTACACCAATAGAAATTGTACGCTGAATCGGGTAATTTTCATTATTTTGATCCGATTCCGGATCCACAAAATATTTCTTCGTATTCGAAATGGTCAGCAGATTGGTACCACTCGCAAAAACCCGGAATTGTTTAAATTTTGTATTCTTCAGCAACTGTGATTTTAGGTCATAGCCCAATTGAAAATATTTTAAGCGCACAAAACGAGACTGTAATATCCAAAAATCACTACTCACAAAGTTATTACCACCATTGACGCCAGAGGTAGATACCTGCCTTGGGAACAGCGCATCGGTATTGTCTGTACGCCAGTAGTCCTGTTGAAATCCGTATATAAGCATATTATCAGGATTACTGCCCTGCATAATTCCACCTAAATAGCGATCCCTGTTACCAGAACCCATTATTACTGCAGACAGTGACCAGGCTTTATATCCAAGATCGATTGTTGTACCATAATTGATTCTAGGGAATGAGGCATTACCGATACGTGTCTGATCATTGCCATCAATTTTACCATCGCCGTTAAAATCTTGGTAGCGCAAATCACCGGCAATCACATTGATCGAACTGATCCGTCGGGCACCATACAATAAATCTGCATTATCCTGATAAAACCCTTGGCTGGTATATCCCGTTGCAACCCCCAGATTAAGCGTTCCGGATTCCCTTGTATATGGATTTTTAAGGGCTGCATCATCCTCTCCGGGATTACGTTCCCACAGTTGGTTGAAATACGTAAAGTTAACACCTAGTTTATATGAAAAATCACCTTTCTTGTCATTCCAGGTCAAATTAAACTCCGCTCCATGTCTACGCATCGCTCCCGGATCAAAGTTTATTGGAGGAAGCCCAATACCTAAAGTGGCAGCATAACGTGTATCTGCTACCACATACCCAGTGGTACGTTTATAGAAATAATCAAATGAACCACTTAAACGACTATTAAGTGAACTGAAATCCAATCCGATATTTCGTTCGCGGATACTATACCAAGAAAACATCGTACTTGGAAGGCTCCCTGGCTCAGAAGTTCCCTGCACCGGTCGGTCATTGACCACCCATGTATTTGCATTGATGGAGTACCCTGGTACATATGAAAACGGCGTAATTCCTTCTGCACTACCAACCAGTCCATAAGAACCTCTTATTTTCAAATAATTCAAGATATTACGCTCTTTCAGCTCTTTAAAATAGTTTTCTTCAGACAAGGCATAACCACCTGAAAAGGCATAAAATGTACCCCATTGTTTTTGTTTTGGAAAAAGATCCAGCCCATCATAACGCAAGGATGCATCTACGAAATACTTAGCATCATAATTGTAAGATAAACGCCCCACATAACCCGCACGTCCACTTTCAGATTCCGAACCACTGGCCAGTTGGTTTACTGTAGGTCCTGCCACAAATTGATCAAACAATATTTGATATTGCTGACGTGTTGCCGATACCGAGCTGCCTAAATTTTTAGCCTGTTCATATACTCCAGTAAAATCCACATTATGCTTACCAAACTGTCGGTTATAAAGCAAATAACCCTGTAATAACAGTGTACTTCCATCACCACGCGTTGCGGTTAGATTCGGTGGATTTCCCAATATGGGTGTTTTACTGCCATTCGCATAAGAGGGAGCAGTCAAGTTCCATGATTTATTTTTTGAATTCCACATGTTATAGTTTCCATTGGCCTTCAAGGTCAATCCTTCTAAAAAAGGAGCTGTATATTCTAAGGAAAGAATACCATTAAAAATCCTCGAATTGGACTTATAATATCCCGACTGGTCTGATAGTTCTACCGCAGGATTGTCCGTTGTATTTGCCGAAGGAAGTCCAAATTCATTATAGGCAAGCTGTGAAGATTTTCTTTGCTGAATGTGCTGAAAGAATGCGCCATAAGAAGAAGCCGTAGACGAACTCGGAAGTATATTGTCTTCTACGTAACCATCCAATCCCGTAGTCACTTTCAAGTTCACCTCCTTAAAGTTACTCACCGTATTCAAACGATAGGTAATACGCTTATTATGGTTATTATCTGTCCGCAGGTTACTGTTTTGATTATAGTAAGATCCCGAAGCAAAATAAGTCAATTTTTCAGTTCCAGAAGTGACAGACAAATCGTGTCGCTGTTCGGAAGCAAAATCCTTCATTCCAACTTTTCTCCAGTCGGTATTTGGATACTCAAATGGCTTTTCCTGTGTTCTGTAAAATTCCAGAATATTTTCTGGAGTAGGTATCTGTAAACCCTCAAATTTGTATACATCATTGATCGTTTTCAAATTCTCATAAGAACTCAATTTTTCAGGAAAAATAGTCGGTTGAGAAATCGTTTCATTAAACGTATAGTTGATATCCATCTGCCCATCCCTACCCTTTTTTGTGGTTACCAAAATAACGCCATTTCCACCTTGTGCACCGTAAAGCGCTGTAGCGGCAGCATCTTTTAATACCGAGTAACTTTGGATATCACCAGGGTTGATATTCACAAAATCATTAGCAGAACGAATCACATTATCGATTACATACAGCGGCGTACCCGCACCACGAATAGAGACCGAGCTTTTAGCTCCTGGAGCACCCGAACTACTGGTCACTATAACACCCTGTATACGACCTGCAATACCATCATTGATAGACTGAACCGGTAATTTAGCGACATTATCGATATCTAAGGTACTGATAGAACTGTTGATATTCTTACGGTTACTATTACCATAACCAACCACGATAACCTCATCCAAAGCCGCGACATCGCGAACCATATTAATCAATAATTCATTTTGACCAGCTTTCACCTCTTGGGTGAAAAAACCTATATATTTAATTACAATGGTCGCATTTGGTTTACAGTCCGTCAATGTAAAAAAGCCATTTTCGTCTGTTGTCGTACCATTTAAGGTTCCCTTTTCAAGTACCGTAGCACCGGCTATCGGCTCTCCTTCTTCATTGACGATTTTACCTTTTACGGTCACTTTCTGTACAGATAAATCTTTCTGTGGTAACAAATAGATCATACCGTTCTTGATTTTATAAGAAATGGCATATCTATTTTTTAACACATTAAGTGCTTCCTCTAAGTTTACATTTCTAAAATCAGCATCAACAGTACCAACAGATTCTATAAAATCAACATTATAAAAAATATCATGATTTGACTGCTGTTTAATTTGTTCCAGAACTTCTGCTAATGGCGCATTTTTCAGATGTAGATTTATTTTTGGGAATACGCAGCTCCATAAGAGGTTAAAGTTCCCAAAAGTGTTAACATGGCGATTAATTTCATAATCAGTAAGTCATACATAATTGGTCTATGCTTAAATTTTAGGCAATAGACCACATAATACAATTTCTTGTATAGAATTTTTAAATTCATACTTTTGTAAGGTTAGGTTATAAGATTCGTTTTTTAATTTCCTGGCATTATCGGATGTGCTGGTACCACATCCGATTCCTTTTTTTAATCGTGTTTGTTTTTTATCATAATCATATTTTAAAAGTTAATTGGTTATTTATTAATTTTATTTTAAGGCCACCTACTTCATTTAGAACTTCCACAACCTCTTCAATCGTAAGTTCTTGGGGAATTGTCCCTTGAAAGCGTAGGTCGGGCACAGTATCCCAGTCCACCTCCACGTTATACCAACGCGTCAGATCTTTCAGCATAATTTTTAACGGCGTATTGTTATAAATAAACTTGCCTGTCGTCCAACCCAATATTTCATCATGATCAACAATTGCTTGCTGCTTTATTTGCATGTGATTTTTCTCGATATCCAGCTGCTCCCCAGGTCTAAGCATACGTTCTGATCCAATACGGTCGCCTTCTAGCACCTTTACAGATACTTTACCTTCAAATAATGCTGTAGAAACTGCTTCTTCATCTAAATAATTGCGCACATTAAATTTCGTCCCGAAAACCTGGATTAATTGATTCGGAGTTTTCACTAGAAATCGCTTTTCTTTATTATGAGCTACTTCAAAATATCCTTCCCCAACGAGTTCCGTCCCTCTATTATCATCCGAAAAGATCATTGGAAATTTAAACTGCGACATCGAATTGATCAGGGCTATACTACCATCTGCCAATAATACTTCCATATGCTTACCCTTAGGAACATCAAGACTTACCCATTCTATACCCTTTTCTTCAGTTTCTTTTTTAGTGAAAACTTGGATTTTATCGACTGCTAATTGCTCAATCCGAGCTTCTTGATTTTCATACAGGAGTTTTGGACCATGGGCTATTGAATCTAAATAGACCACATCACCATTGGCAAACAAAAGCTTCGATTGAATCGATTTTTTTCTAATGAACTTGAAGCGACAGAAGAGACTCCATGTGCTTTTAAGAAAAATTTATACATAGGAACTGAACTTGCAAGTAACATGCAAGCTGCAGCATAAGAAATCCATCTGATATTTTTTTGAAGAATCCTTTTTCTTCGGCACCGTTTATCCGTTTGTTTAAATAGGCATCTGTTTTCAAAAATGACTGGCGCATTTTGAATTGAAAATCAAGATCATCACTTAAGTCATGCGACCAGTTCGATTCGATGAGTTTTTTTAACTCTCCTTCATATTGGTCGTCAGCAAAATACCCAAACAAAAGATCCAACTCTTGCTCAGTACATTCTTTCCGCAAAAATTTTGCGAATAATTGGTTTAATTCTTTTTCACGCAATGGTTTATTGTTATTGATTGTACCTAATACGAATCGTAACAAAAAACCAATTACTTAAAAATGTAAAAAAATAAAATTAATGTGTAATAATCTGATTTCCAATTCTTTTTTATTATACGAGATGCCTTAACAATATGACTATTTACTGTAGCAATCGAAATATTGAGCAGTTTAGAGACATCTTCATAGCTTCTTCCTTCCAATTTACAAAGAATATATACTTGACGGCATTTTTCAGGAACCCGTTCTAATATTTTATCTAAATAAGCTTGAGTTTCTTTAAGATCGAGGGCATTCTCCGTATCATTTCCAGAGGTTTTCAGGTAATAAGTTTTAAATGTATCTAATTTCTTTCTATTGGCCGTTAACTGCCTCAAATGATCATAAACCAGGTTTTGAGCAATCATATAGAGATAAGATTTAAAGGATTTATCAGGATCCAGTCTGTCTCTTTGATTCCAGATTCGAACAAACACATCCTGAAAGATTTCCTGGCTCAACTCGTGCGATTTTATCAACTTAAAAATAGCGGTATAGATTAAGGGTCTATAACGATGATATAAGTCTTCAAAAGCTTCAGTACTCCCTTCAATTAGCTCCTTAACCCTTTTCCTTTCCTCTACTGGTTGCATTTTATTGATTAATAATTAGGTATGTATAATAATTAAGGTCAAAATTATCATAAAATTTAGAAAAACAAAATTACTTAAGAAATCCCTCCCCAGAAGTTATTATCATTTTTAAATACAAAAAGATAAGTGTTGTTTAAACATTAGATTTACGGAATCAGTTGTTATAATATCGTATGATCGAACAGTAACGTGATGACAAATAAATAAAAGAGCGTAGGCCTGTCATTTCAAATTATAAATGGATAGATTATTGTATATAATAGTATCACAAATAATTTTTATATGAACCTTTTTAAATGACTGGTGTTATATAACTGAAAAACTATAGCAAACCTGCTTTATAAAGGCAGAAAATAAATCGACGTAGTACAGTAGAAAATCCAAATGCACCCAAAACTTTTGGATGACGAAACAAAAAAGAGGAAACGATAAGAAACATAAAAAAAAATTACTGTACATCAAAACGTCAAGATAAAGGGTCTAATGAGAATTAGGCCCTTTTGCCTTTAAACTAAAGGGTAACATACTGCTATCCTTTCGTACAAATAAAGCTTGTCATTGATAGATTGATCAATGTTCTGATTGATAACAAAGGTGGGTAAAAGAAAGTTTGAGACCGCTAATACTTCAAAGATTTCCAAAAAATATGAAATGATAAAAATCATTACAACAGTAAAATTGATAATGAGAAAGTCAGTAAAGGTTTATTGGTTTTGCAAGCTATTTATTGATCGGTAGCGATGTTGGTGATTTCAGCAAATCTATTAAGTAATTGCTTTTTCCAACTCTTCTCTATTTTCTTCACCCCATTTTGCTGTGGATTTTATAATAGGAATTAATGACTCGCCTAATTTAGTTAAACCATATTCAACTTTAGGAGGTTTTACATCATAGATTTTCTTGGTTAGAATTCCGTGGTTTACTAGTTGATTTAACTGGTTTTCCAGCACTCTCCTTGATGCATTCGGTATTTTTCTCTGTAGATCACCCGGTCGAATAATACCGTTATAGATACTCCAGATCAAGCTAATTTTCCACTTTCCGTTCATAACCTCCATAAATAAATGAAGCCCACATTCTACTGTAACAGGTATTTTTCTTTCATACATAGCAAATCATTTACCAAACAAATATAATAATAATGATACGGACAAATTTATCCGTACTTGACTGAGTTGCTTAATGCCTTTACTTTTGAAAAAAAAGAATGATGATGAAATATAAATTATTTGGTTCAAAAACAGGTTTATACGCTAGTGAGATTATTTTGGGAGCTGCAAATTTTGGTACTCGTAAAGGATATGGAGCAAGTCCCGATGAATCGATAAAAATACTTGCGACATATCAAGAAGCGGGAGGTAATTTTATTGATATTTCTGATCTTTACCAGTTTGGTGAAGCAGAAGAAATAGTAGGCGAATTTTTGAAAGGTCAGCGAAATAATTTTATTGTCTGTTCAAAATACACAAAAAGCAGTGACATGAAGCCTGCAATAAGCAATTATGGGAATCATCGTAAATCGATGAAGCAAGCTGTAGAAGCAAGCCTAAAGCGATTGAAAACGGATTATATTGATATATACATGCCTCATTTTGATGATGGTGTAACGCCATTAGATGAAGTTATAAGAGGTTTAGAAGATCTCGTAAAAGAAGGGAAAATTTTGTACACCGGTTTGACCAATTTCCCTGCCTGGAAAGCCGCAGCTATTGGAAGCTCGACAAAATTAACCGCACTTCAAATCGAATATAACCTGTTGCAGCGAACAGCTGACCGCGAATTAATTCCTATGGCACAGGAATTTGGATTGGGAATTATGATGTATTCGCCAATGGCAGGCGGGTTGCTAACTGGAAAATATAGAACCGGAGAATCGGGACGTATCACCATGGGACAAGATTCCAATTATAAAGAAGATGAAAAAACAAAAGTAATAATTGATCAACTGATTTTAATTTCAAAAGAAGTAGATGCAACACCCGGCCAGGTTGCGTTTGCCTGGGTTTTATCAAAAGATACTTTCCCTTTGGTTGGAGCACGTAAAATTTCGCATTTTGAAGACAGCTTAAAGGCAACTACCATACGCTTAACCGAACAACATCTTGCAACATTGGATCAATTAAGTGCTATATCATTGGGATATCCGCACGATCTACTGGCGACAGTGAGAAATTAATGTAGTTCATAACCAAATTAAAACCATAAATAATGGAATTACAACTTTAAAGTAGAGACAGATTTATGCTGCAATATGCTGCATAAATCTGTGAAAGTATAAAAAAACATTATTTTTATCTGAGCGGGTTCATAACATACTTGACATCAAAAAATTCGATTAGGCGTTGTTACAATTTTTAAATAAATTTGTGATAACAATCATATCATATGACAGCACGCCCTATCTTAAAGGATCAGACAACAGAATTTCGTACCACAGAACGTTTATCATTCAGAAAGACGGTGGAGGAACACCGGGATGATGTCTATAATTCTTTATTTGATTATTTTCGCAATTATACGAAATTCGTGCTCTCCCCACTGGACCAAACGCTGATTAGAGCTGCTTTCAAACTAAAAAAGTACGTCGCCGTCAGTTTCTTGTTCAAGAAGGAGACGTTTGCAAATACATTTGTTATGTGATCTCCGGAGCTTTACGGATTTATTCTGTAAACGAACGCGGGCAGGAAGCAGTTGTAGCATTTGCTCTAGAGGGGAATTGGATATCGGACTGGGAAAGCGTAGTAACACAGAGCCCTAGCCGATACTATATAGATGCAGTCGAAAACTCGGAGATCTTGCAGATATCACCTGCAGAATTGCATCTTCTGGAGGCAGAGGTTCCAGCGATAAAGGAGTTTCTTCGGCTTGAGCAACGATTAGTAGCGGTTACAACACAAAAACGAATACATGCTGCTATCAGTATGAATGCTGAAGAAAGATACTTGGACCTGTTGGAGCACCATCCGGAATATTTTCAAAAATTCTCACAAAACATGATTGCTTCCTATCTGGGGATTAAGCCTGCGACCCTTAGCCGACTCAGAAAGCGCTGAGCTGCCTTTGAATTCCGATGTTAGTTTGTAATCGGTAACCGGTTAGCAATTCTCCCCTATTTGTCAGCCCGTCTGCAAAAGTACTGTTATGATTTAGCATGCATGACCATCAATTCTGAAAATTAGTCAAATGATCTTTTTTACCACCCATTATTATATTTTTTGATAAAAGTCAAAATAGCAATTTACATCCTACGACCTTTGTGATAATCAAAATCGATAAAAATGAAAACAGTATTAATTACCGGGGCAAATAAAGGGATTGGCTTCGAATCAGCACGTCAATTATTAAAAAAAGGATTTCATGTTTTTTTAGGCAGCCGAAATATCAACAACGGTCTGAAAGCCGCCGAACAGCTACAAGCAGAAGGGCTAATCCACGTTGAGGCTGTTCAGATTGACGTTACTAACGAGGACTCAATCAATGCTGCCCGCAAAGAAATCGGAAACAAAGTTGGCACATTAGATGTACTGATCAACAACGCAGGAATCAGTGGAATTGCTATCGACAGCGCAGGGCATATGGTTCCTCAGACAGCCATAGATACCGATATAGCAGTTTACCAGAAGGTCTATGACACCAACGTGTACGGGCCAGCAAGGGTTATCAAAGCATTTATTGATCTTTTAAAAAATTCTCCGGAACCACGGATCGTTAACCTGAGCTCAAGTCAAGGTTCTCTTACCCTACACAGTGATCCCAACTACCTATACTACGATGTAAAAGGTGTCGTATACCTTTCTTCAAAGGCCGCCCTGAATATGTATACGGTAAACCTTGCTTACGAGTTACGGGATACACACTTTAAAGTGAATGCAGTTAGCCCAGGATATACCTCTACAGACTTCACCGGCAAGAACGGCGGTTCGGTTGAGGTGGCAGCCAAGCGTGTTATTAAATATGCTTTGATTGGCCAAGATGGGCCAACTGGAAAATTTTTCTGTGAAGAGACAAATCCAGCTGGAACCGGTGAAATTCCCTGGTAGAACTAAAATAAGATGCTGCGTCCAGAGATCAGCATCTTATTTTACAACAAAAAACACTTGATAAATGAGTTTAGTAGAGCGCTTAAAGACATCCTTATGTTTGAAGATAATAAAGGTTTAGTTTTCATCGTGGATATCAGCGGATATTCGCAATTCATCAGAGAAATAAGTCCACCACAGGGGATTTCGATTATTCGCCATTTATTAAAAGGAATAATTAAATGTAACTTTCTATCTTTTAAAATTTCAGAAATAGAAGGAGATGCTATTTTGTTTTATCATTTAGGGACACCACCTTCAGTAAAGGACATTTTAAAGCAATTTGGCCACATGCGTAATTCCTTTAAAAAAAACCTTCGCCATTATTATTTGAAATTTCCCAATATTAAACACCTAGATCTGAAAGCAATAGCTCACTACGGTAATTTAGTTGAATTTAGAATAAATCGCTTTTATAAGCTCTATGGTAATATCCTGGTAGATGCACATCGATTATTAAAGAATAGTGTACCTTCTCATGCCTATATGCTATTAACTACTGATTATTTAGAACAGATGAGCAACTTCCCCATAGATTATAGTAATACATATGGCACATATCAATGTGATATCTATGACGTCGGATCACTTTGCTACACGTATTTTCCTTATAACGATGCAAACTGAAGTAAGAACGTTTTGACTACCTGAATCAAAGAACCAAATAGTTGCCCTGAAGACTTACCATTTTTGACCTCCTCCCAAAAAACTGGACATTTTAAAAGTATAGAATTCGGACCAGAATTACTAATTTTAAATAGGAGGAAAAACGATGAAAAGATCGAAGTTTACCGAGGCACAGATTGCTTTTGCTATCAAGCAGTCCGAGACCGGGACCCGAGTGGAGGAAGTATGTCGCAAGCTGGGTATCAGCGAGGCAACATTCTACAATTGGAAGAAGAAATACGGTGGTTTAGGGATTTCTGAACTACGAAAGTTACGTCAGTTAGAAGAGGAGAACGCACAACTTAAGAAACTTGTTGCAGATCTGAGCTTGGATAAGCAGATGTTGCAGGATGTATTAAAAAAACTAAGCGTAGCGTCTCATGAATCCCATTGAAAACAGACAATGATGAATAAAAGTATTGAAGCCTTTCCAGCGTCGTAAAATAGTCAAAGGCTTGATTTCCGATTATCGAGTCTCCTTAAGCAGGGCCTGCCATATCTCACTTTTGAACAGATCCATGTGGTATTACAAAAGTTGTAAGCGTGCAGATACTTCCCTACGTTTAAGAATACGAGATATTGCTGAGACTCGAGTACGTTATGGGCTTTGGCGGATTTATATACTTTTACGGCGTGAGGGATGGCCAGATAATCATAAAAGGATTTATCGCATCTATAAAGAAGAAGGGTTGAACTTGAGAAGTAAACGGCCCAGACGCTGTCGGGCTGCTTCGCATCGCTCTGAAAGACCTTCATTTTCCAATTTACATGACTGCTGGAGCATGGACTTTGTCTCCGACGCACTGTTTGATGGGAAGAAAATCCGTTGCTTAACTATAGTGGATAATTATAGCCGTAAATGTATTGCAATCCATGTTGGACAGGGTATAAAGGGCTATCAGGTTGTAGAAGTTCTTGAAGAACTGAGGTTGTTTAAAGGAGCTAAGCCAAAGAAAATTCAAGTGGATAATGGATCAGAATTGCAAAGTAATCATGAACACCAATAAAAAATAAAAAAAAGTGAATAATTTATCTCAAAAGAAATGGACAGGTGGGCCTACGAACAAAAAGTTGAACTCGTTTTCTCCAGACCTGGAAAACCAACGGATAATGCGTATATTGAGTCGTTCAACGGAAGCTTCCGAGACGAATGTTTAAATACCAATTGGTTCCTTTCATTTGAGGATGCCAAGCAGAAAATTGAAGACTGGAGACACGAATATAACACCTTCAGACCCCATAGCTGTTTAGGGGATTTAACGCCTGAAATGTTTATTGAAAATCAGGTCAAAACAGCAAATTTTTCTACTTTACAATGCTCCTAAAATTGGGAGGAGATCAAGTATCCTTGGTTTTTTCCATCAACTAAAACTAATGATATAATAAAAAGAGCTACAGTTATAGTAAAATAAATTTTGACAGGTAAATTATATCTCTTACAGTGTTCTATACTAAGATCAAACTTATTAAAAATATCCACATATCTTCTGTATATTATCAAGTAATTTATAATTCCTATACATGCAAAAGGAATTAGTGCATAAAGTTTGTTGTAGTTTTGAAAATATGGATTTGTTAATTGAAAAAAATAGCTAAGGTTATTAAATTAATATTGACCAATGTTGTTAACAACAAAAACGAAAAAAATACAGGCATGTTGTCTCGTTTCCTATAAAATACATATATTTTATATGCTAAATAATAATACAAAATCATCATAATATTTATTTTTTTCAAAAATCATTACCGGTTGATTGCAATATATGCTTACCGCCAAAAGATATACTTTATACTACCCAACCTCCCGCAGAAATATTAAAGAGATAATCATTAGATAAAGACTGGCTATATATAGAAAGAGAGCAAGCGCTCTCTTTCTATATATTTGAGACTTATTTAATTTTTTAAAATCCTTTTCAAACAATGGGTTTTTAATCATTCGTTCCACAGGTGGTATAACAATTATTATGATCATGCATCCAAATATTAAGAATCCCGCCACAATAATAATAGGTTCATTAATTCCAACTAACTTAAGAAAAAAACTACAAATATTCCTCCTATGAATATCATTTTGCTTAAAAAAAATAAGCTGTAGCGGGAATGACTTTTTCATTTTTTTTCTTTCCCACAAACCATTTTGTCATGACAAATCCAATTTTAATATCTTTTCTACCATATACTTGTTTTCCTTCCTGCTGTTGAACCTATTTTTTCGCTAAGATCAAATATTTAATCATCTATTCCATAAAGTGCTATACCTGCCACAACAACACATGCAGCAAACATTGTCGCAACTGTACCACCGACTACAAGGCTAAAACTAACAAATGTATGGGCATCCCAAGTGTCTGTGAGATCTTCATATATGATTACATCTGCAGTTAATATTATCTCTTTTCTTAATTTCGGATGTTGTGTAAATTTACATAATAATGTATCAAAGTGACCTTCACCTATCAAAAACCTTAAGAAACCAAGCAACTACTTTTTTAATCAAGATAACCTCAATGTTCACTCCTTTATTAATCCGAATTATCCTTTTTATTAATCAAATTTTAATAATTTTGATTAATGACTGAATATGTCCAAAACTAACAGAGTTTATTTACATGATAAAGGAAGCTTTATTTATTTTGCACAACAGGCTCAAAAACTTTATTTATAATGAAAAAAGATTATAATTCTTCAGCTCAACAATTAGTTGATATTATTGATATCGCTCTCGACTGTTTTCAAAGCTTTCCACCAGAAAATTTCAACATTACTCATGTAAATCAATTTGTAAAAACTTATATAGATTATAAAGAAAAAGTAATTAATCCAGAACCGAAATTTAGAAATATTAAAAGCCTAAATTATCTCGTCAATGATACTTTAGTATATTTTCAAGAGAGCACTGGCAGGACTGTTGAAGAATTTTGGAAAAAAATTCAATCTAATCAAATCGACATAAGAAGGGAAAATAAATTTGAGAAGATTTTAAAACGGGGAAAAATTAAAAATAACATTGAGTATGATACAATTATTGATCTTTACAACCATTATTTAGAATCTAATATTCCTTCTAAAGAAGAAATAGATAGAGTAAATGATATGATTACTCAATTTGAGAACCGAAGATCGAAAAGATAAGTTAATATTTTGATCTTTAATGATTCCCTTATCTAATAATGTATCACTCCGGTATGACTTGATAATATTGTCTTCATCTTAGTTTTACTCCTGGTAACAGAATAACAGCCTCTGCATTCCAAATCCCCGAGCCAGCTGTAATCCACATAACCCCCGATCCACTACCTCAACGGTTCCTTTGGAAAAACTGTAGCTGCCCGCACGCTCACTCTCATGAACCTTTCCGTCCGTAATCTGCATACCCACACCAAAATGGTTCAGATTACCAGTCGGACTACGCAAGCCAGTAATGATATCCCGAACTGAATCTGCAGAAGAAAATTTGGTTGTAAAGACCGACTTAGTTTGAATAGACTAACAATGCTATTTATAATAAAAGGGGGTAGTTAAAAGCTCCCCCCCTTTATATTACTTACCCCTAAATTAGATCTCCACCCATTTAATAAGGAGAAAAAACTAGTCGCTTTTACGTCGCCGTACTCTTCCTAGGAGCCTGCTGGTTACAAAGCTCACAACTGTACCCACCACAGCCATCAAGGCTGTGTGGAGTAAATCTCCTAAGGAAAAACTTGCCCAGATCGAACACAGTGTCCCACCTATAGTGCCTATCCGGATATCATTCCATTTCATCCCTTACCTCCTTTTCTTCCTGCTGCACGATAGGTACAGCTGGTGGCGACTCCCCTACTCCTTTTTATCTTTATCATCCATTACGGTCTCCACCACACCAAGCCCCAGCGCGATATATTTAATAATATTCAGTGCCTTGCCCGGCAGTTTAATCGGCGCCATAAGCACAACCTGTAGCGCACGGCTTATTTTTTGAATTACTTTTTTCATGTTTTTTAATTGTTAGAAGGTTAGTAAGAAGGTTATGAGGTGAGATAGTTAGCAGGTTAGAAACTATTACTCTTAACTCCGTTACCACATCACTCGTCACTCTGTTACTTCGTTACTCCTTCACTACGTCACTACTTAATATGTAAAAACACGTCCTGCTCCATATCCCAAAGCGAATAAACCAGAGACTTCAATTTTGTGAGTGCCTTTTTACTTTCCGTACCGCAACCTTCCCCTGTCAGTGTAGTTACCGGAGCGATGCATCCCAATAACTGCTTCTGTGCATCGTTGGCCGCATGGATCAATATCGCTTCGCGTCCCAGTACAGCAGGAATTCCGATCTGCTCACCATGTCTGGTATACTTTCGTTTTTCCAATTTATAACTCCCTACCGGGATACAGCTTAGCCTTGGCAGATTATTGCGCCAGGGCAATTCGATAGTACGGCAGATGACCTCACCTTCAAAAGTAAGTGTACCGTTTGTTCCCTGCTCCCCATAAATCCGTTGGAGATGCAAGATTTTTTTTGTTGACATGTTATTACATCATCTATTAAAAATTATTATTAATTTTCAGTTCCACCTGGTGAATAAATTTCAGGAAGCAGGTCGTTGCGATAACACAACCACCCACCACCTGAAAAATAATCCCAAAAGCCATAGGCTTACCAAAACGGCCTAGCATTCCGACTGTGTAATTGAACCGATAGAGAGGCGTAAAA